>NZ_JBFTND010000110.1:0-26870 GCF_056397305.1 Cupriavidus sp. 05N40 | reverse complement strand
GCCTTCGCCCTGTGCACCCGAGGCGCCGGCGCCGCTGGCACCGCTGGCACCGCTGGCACCGCCCCAGCCGCCTTCGCGGCGGCGTCCGCGCCCGCGCGGCTGGCTGGCCGGAACCAGCGAGGCGGCGCGCGCCGCCGGGKCCACCGCTTCCACCGTCATGCCTTCCTTGAGACGGTCGGCGCCGTCCACCACCACGCGCTGGCCTGGCTCCACGCCCTTGGTCACCACCGTGCGGATGCCATCGGAGGGTCCCAGGGTGACCACCTGGACCTTGACCTTGCTGGTGTCGTCCACCACGTAGACGAAGGTGCCTTGCTGGCCGCGCTGGATGGACGCCACCGGCACCACGGTGGCGTCTTCCATCGTGTCCACGCGCGTGCGCACGTTGACGAACTGGTTGGGGAACAGCATGCCGTCGGTGTTCTGGAAGATCGCCTTGAGYTTGACCGTGCCGGTGGTGGTGTCGATCTGGTTGTCGGTGGTCAGCAGCTTGCCCTCGGCCAGGAGGTTGCGCGCCTGGCGGTCCCAGGCCTGCACGGCGACGTCCTCGCCGGCGTGCAGGCGCTTGAGTACGGACGGCAGGTTGTCTTCGGGGATCGTGTAGAGCACGGCGATCGGCTGGATCTGCGTGATCAGCGCGATGCCGTTGGTATCGTTGGTGCTGACGATATTGCCCGGATCGACCTGGCGCAGGCCGATGCGCCCGGATGCGGGGGCCAGGACGCGGGTGTAGCCGAGCTGCAGGCGCGCGCTGTCCACATTGGCCTGGTCGGTCTTGACCAGCCCTTCGTACTGGCGCACCAGCGCATCCTGGGTGTCGACCTGCTGGCTGGAGATGGAATCCTGGCCGAGCAGGGTACGGTAGCGCTTCTGGTCGAGCCGGGCGTTTTCCAGCAGGGCGCGGTCGCGCGCAAGCGTGCCCACGGCCTGGTCCAGCGTGGCCTGGAACGGGCGCGGGTCGATCTCGGCGAGCACGTCGCCGGCCTTGACCATCTGGCCCTCCTTGAACAGGACCTTGAGCATCGGGCCCGAGACCTGGGCCCGCACGGTCACGTTGGCCACCGGCGTCACGTTGCCCAGGCCGTTGAGGATGACGTCCATATTACGCCTGGCCACGGTGCTGACCACGACCGGCGAGCGCTGGGCGCCGGCGCCGCCGGGACCCCCGCGTCCGCCGGGGCCGCTGGCGCCACGCGCGCCGGGACCGGCCGCGCCGCCCTGGGCATCGGCGTTGGTGGCGGTGCGATGGTGATACCAGTACCAGCCGCCGCCGGCCAGCAGCACGATCAGCGCGGCGGCGATCAGTTTGCGGCGGTGCGAGACCGGCTTGCCGGACGGTGGCAGCTTAGCCTGTTGATTTTCTTCGGGGTTGGCCATGACCGGTTCCTGGGATGCGACGCGACGAAACGCGTTGTTCGATATTCGGGGTGGAAGAGGCAGAAGTATGCCGCAATGCCATCGGCATATGCCGCTAAGGGCACGTGGCGGCACGTCGTGCCGGCTGCTTCAGGTCGGTGCCGCGCGCTCCGGCGGCGCCGGTGGCAGCAAACATAAGCGAAGCATAATGCGCCTTGATTCCGTCGATGTTTCATTGCCGACGGCCTTTCTTACAGATCATTACCAGTGGCCCGGGTGTAATGCCCTGAAACAATTCGCCCGGATTGCCGCGCCCAGCCTAGCTATCATCTGCTTATGCGAGCCAATCAGCCTACCCAGATCCTGGTCGTCGACGACGATCCAGAACTCCGCGACCTGCTGCGCGAATACCTCAGCCAGCAAGGTTTTGCCGTGTCGGTCCTGCACGATGGCGAAGGTTTGCAGGCGCGCCTGGAGCGCGAGCGTCCGGCCCTGATCGTGCTGGACCTGATGATGCCCAAGGTCGACGGCCTCACCGCGCTACGCAACCTGCGCGCCAAGAACGACGATATCCCGGTGATCCTGCTGACCGCCCGCAGCGACGAGATCGACCRCATCGTGGGCCTCGAGATCGGCGCCGACGACTACCTCGGCAAGCCGTTCTCGCCGCGCGAATTGCTGGCGCGCATCAATGCCGTGCTGCGCCGCAAGCTGGCGCGCCCGGCATCCGCGCCGGAGGACCGCGAGGGACTGACCTTCGGGCCGTTCCGCGTGAATTTCCGCCAGCGCTCGCTGGTGCGCGGGGGCGAGGCCGTACCGATCAGCGACACTGAATTCGCGCTGCTCAAGCTGCTGCTGACGCACCCGCTGGAAGTGCTCTCGCGCGAGCGCGTCGTGGAGCTGATGTACGGCTCGGCGAGCGGCATCAGCGACCGCGGCATCGACGTGCAGATCTGGCGCCTGCGCCGCCTGCTCGACGAAGACGCGCAGCGGCCGCGCTATATCCAGACCGTGCGTGGCCGGGGCTATACCTTCGTGCCCGACGGAGCCGACGACATACCACGATGAAACTGCGCATCGATACCCTGTTCGGCCGCATCGCACTGCTGATCGCCGCCGTGCTGGTGCTGAGCCACTTCTCCTGGCTGGCAATCCTGCGCATGGACCGCCGACAGCAGCAAGTGGACTATTCGGTCGAGCAGATGCTGTTCCAGTTCGACAGTATCCAGCGCGCGCTCGCCGCTAAGCCGCCCGCGCCGCTGCCCAGCCTGGTCGAGGTGGCCAGCGAAGCCAGCGCGGCGGAGCACACCGTGGCGGCCAAGGGCCGCGCGCGGCGCCTGGTCGAGCAGTTCGCGCTGCGCCTCCCGGCCGGCAGCAAGGTGCGGCTGGAGGAGGAGGAAACCTCGCGCATCTGGGTCAAGCTGCCGCAGCGCCAGGACTGGATAGCCATGCCGGTGCTGTGGGTGCTCAACCCGCCCCCGGACAACCGCCTGGTGCCGGGCGTGATCCTGGTGGTCGGCGTGGCCATGGCGGTGGCACTGCTGATCGCCTGGCAGATCCAGCGCCCGGTGCGCGACATGGCGGCGGCGGCCGAGCAGCTGTCGCGCCAGCACAGCGTTGAGCCGCTGCGCGAGCGCGGCCCGCACGAGCTGCGCCAGCTGATCGTGCGCTTCAACCGGATGATGGCCGACCTGACGCGCATCGACCAGGAGCGCAACACCATGCTGGCCGGTATCGCGCACGATCTGAAGACCCCGCTGGCGCGGCTGCGCCTGCGCGCGGAGATGCTCGCCGATCCCAAGGCGGCGGCCGGCGTGACGCGCGATGTGGAATCGATGTCTGCCATCGTCGAGCAGTTCCTCACCTTCGCGCAGAGCGGCGAGCCGGCCGCGCGTCCGGTCCAGGTTGACCGCCGGCTCGGCGAACTGGCCGCTTCGCTGGCAGAGCAGGACAAGACAGTGGAGCTGTCGCTGACGGCGGGCGAGGGCTTCCGGATGATCGCCACCCAGCTCGACCGCATTGTCGGCAACCTGGTCGACAACGCCTATTCCTACGGCGCGCCGCCGGTGCGCCTGGCCACCTCGCGCCAGGCCGACGGCTGGCACATGGTGGTGGAGGACGAGGGCGACGGCATCCCGCCGGACGCCATGGAGAAGGTCACGCTGCCCTTCGTGCGGGCCCGCGCCGGTGCCGTGCGGGGCGCGCGCCGGCTCGCATGGTACAGAGATTGCTGCTCCTGACGRCTTTGCCCGCGCTGCCCGCCCAGGCGGCGCATCGTGCCGTTCCAGTCGATCAGGAGACGCATCATGGCAACTTTTGTCACCCTACTGAACTTCACCGATCAGGGGATCCGTACCGTAAAGGAAACAACCCGGCGTGCCGCCGCCGTTCGCGAAATGGCGAAGACCTGCGGTATCGAGATGAAAGACATCTATTGGACGCTCGGCAAATATGACCTCGTGGCGACCTTTTCCGCCCCCGACGAAGCCACCATGACCGCGTTTGGACTTTCCCTGGGCGCGGCCGGCAATGTTCGCTCGCAGACCCTGCGCGCCTTCTCCGCGGACGAGATGGATAAGATCCTTGCCAAGATGCCGTGAACGGGTCGCTCCGACCCGCGGCCCCCATGAAAAAGCCCGCGCGAAGCGGGCTTTTTCATGGGGGCTGGCGAGGCGGCGCGTCAGCTTGCTTTTTTCTTGTCGCCGATCCGGCTTTCCTTGCCGGCCAGGAGGTTGCCGATGTTCTGGCGATGGCGCACCACCAGCAGCACGCCGATCGCGAAGACCGCGCCGGCGATCACGTCGATGCCCGACATCAACACGTAGAAGAATGGCGCGAACACCGCCGACACCAGCGCGGCCAGCGATGAATAGCGGAAGAAGAAGGCGATGATCAGCCAGGTGGCCAGCGTGCCCAGTCCCAGCAGCGGGTCGATGGCGAACAGGATGCCGGCCGCGGTCGCCACGCCCTTGCCGCCGGCGAAGCCGAAGAACACCGGGAACAGGTGGCCCAGGAAGACCGCCACCGCCGCCAGCGCGACGCCGGTGTCGCCGATGCCGTAGGCCGGCCCGAAATGCTGCGCGAGCCAGACCGCCAGCCAGCCCTTCAGCCCGTCGCCGATCAGCGTCAGCACCGCGGCTTTCTTGTTGCCGCTGCGCAGGACGTTGGTGGCGCCGGGATTGCCGGAGCCATAGGTATGCGGATCAGGCAGGCCCATGGCCTTGCTGACCACGACGGCGAAGGAGATGGAGCCGATCAGGTAGGCGGAAATAGCGAGAATCAGGTTGGCCATGTGGGAAACGGGAATTTGAGGCTGGGCGGATTGTAGCGCGGTCGGCGCCGGTTCAGTTCCGTGACTTCCCCAATACCGGAGCACCGTCTTTGCGGCACGGCCCGCCCGGGTGCTTTCAGTCGGGCAGCGCGCATTCCACCGCCACCGCACCCGCCAGCTCGGTCAGCACGCCGGGCGCGATGCTGACCAGATAGCCGCGCCTGCCGCCGTTGATATAGATCTTCTCCAGCGCCAGCACGCCGGCTTCCACATACACCGGCATGCGCTTGCGGGTGCCGAAGGGCGATGTCCCGCCCACCATGTAGCCGCTGTGGCGCTGCGCGACTTCCGGCTTGCATGGCTGCACGCTCTTGCGGCCGGTCTGGCGCGCCAGGTTCTTGGTGGAGACCGAGCAGTCGCCATGCATCAGCACGATCAGCGGCTGCGCCTTCTCGTCCTCCATGACCAGCGTCTTGACCACGGCGTGTTCCGGCACGCCGAGCTGGCGCGCCGATTCGCCGGTGCCGCCGTGCTCCACGTAGTCGTAGGCATGCTCGCCGAAGGCCACGCCATGTTGCCTGAGGAACTGGGTGGCAGGGGTTTCGGATACGTGTTTGGACTTGCTCATGATTCGGTGAACTGGCGGTTTCGTCGCTCAGCCGCGCGGGTGGTGATGCTGGTGCAGCTCGCGCAGGCGCTCGCGCGCGACATGGGTGTAGATCTGCGTGGTGGAGATGTCGGCGTGCCCTAGCAGCAGCTGCACCACGCGCAGGTCGGCGCCGTGATTGAGCAGGTGCGTGGCGAAGGCATGCCGCAGCGTATGCGGTGACAGCGGGGCGTGGATGCCGGCTTCGCGCGCATGGCGCTTGATCAGGTGCCAGAAGGTCTGGCGCGTCATGCCGTCGCCACGCTGGGTGACGAACAGCGCGTCGCAGGCGCGCTCGCCGAGCAGGGCGGGGCGGCCCTGCGCGAGGTAGCGGCGCAGCCAGTCGCCGGCTTCCGCGCCGAACGGCACGAGCCGCTCCTTGTTGCCCTTGCCGCCGACCACGCGTGCCACGCCTTCGTTGAGGCCGACCTCCACGGTCTTCATCTGCGTGAGCTCGGACACGCGCAGGCCGCTGGCGTACATCAGCTCGAGCATGGTGCGGTCGCGCAGGCCGAGCGGGGTGCCGGTGTCGGGCGCCTCGAGCAGGGCTTCCACCTGCGCTTCGCTCAGCGTCTTGGGAAAGCGCGGCGGCTGCTTGGCCGGGCGCAGCAGCAGGCAGGGGTCTGCGGTGATCATGTGCTCGCGCAGCGCCCACTGGAAGAAGCGCTTGAACACCGTGAGCCGCCGGTTGGCCGACGATGCGCGCGTCTCCAGGTGGCGCGAGGCGATGTAACCACTGAGGGCTTCGTCGTTCACCTCGAGCAGCGCGCACACCGCATTGGCATGCAGCCAGCGCGAGAGCAGCGCGAGATCGCGCCGGTAGGCGTCGATGGTGTTCTGCGAGAGGCCGTCCTCGAGCCAGAGCGCATCGCAGAAACGGCCGACCAGGTCGAGGTCGGCCAGCAGCGCGGCTTCGTCAATGGTTTCGTCGATGGCGTCATCGCTGGCTTCGTCGCCCGCGTGGGCGGCGCCGCCGCGGGCGACGTCCGTGTCGTCGGTGGGGAGTCCGCTCATATCAGCAGCACGCCTTCGTGGCGCAACAGCCAGCGCTTGGTCTCGAGCAGGTAGCCATCTTCGCTGTGGTGGGCGAAGCCGCCGAGGCCGCCGGCGCCGACCACGCGGTGGCACGGGATCACCAGCGGGAACACATTGGAGCCGCACGCTTGCCCGACCGCGCGCGGTACGCTGGCGATGTCCCGCGCCATCGCGCCGTAGGTGGTGGTCTTGCCGCGCGGGACCGCGGCGATGGCCTGCCACACGCGGCGCTGGAACCCGGTGCCCGCCGGCGCCAGCGGCACATCGAGAGGGGCGTCGGGATCGGCGTAGTAGGCCTCGAGCTGCCGCGCCAGGCGTTCTGCGACGGCGCTGGCGGGCGCGATGAGGGGCATGCTGTCCGGCAGGTAGACGATCTCGCGGATCAAGTCACCCTCGGTGCGCACGCCGACCTTGCCGAAAGGCGCGGCGAGGATGGCGTCGAAAATGGAATGCATGGTTGGCCGGGCGGGATGCAGGGACGGAACGGATGGCCTTGCGGGCCATTCCGGATTCTAGTGCATGGCGCCGCCGCAATGAAAAAGGGCTTCCCTCGGGAAGCCCTTGCGTTGCCGGCAGGGATAGCCTGTCGCGTGTTGTCTCTCCTTCCCATTTCGTCGGAAATGGGCGCAAGACCTTCCACGGCGCAGGCTTGCCTGGCTTGCCTTGCGCTTACTGTTCGAGCTTGATGTTCTGCACCTTCACCAGGTTCTTCATCTTGTCGAACTCCTTCTTGATCTCGGCCGCGTGCTGCGCCGGCGTGTTGCCCGACGGCTCGGCGCCGGCGGCGCGCAGGCGCTGCTGGAAGTCCTTGTCCTGCAAGGCCTTGACGGCGGCGTCGTTGAGCTTCTTGATGACGTCGTCAGGCGTGCCGGCCGGGGCCACCAGGCCGTACCAGGCGGGGTCGTTCGGCTCCTTCAGTCCCATTTCGCCGAAGGTAGGCACATCGGGCAGCGAGTCCAGGCGCTTGTTCCACGCCACTACGATCGGGCGCAGCTTGCCGGCCTTGATATAGGGCATCGACGAGGGCAGGTTGTCCACCATGATCGGCACCTGGCCGGCCAGCACGTCGTTCAGCGCGGGACCCGCGCCGCGGTAGGGGATRTGGACCATGAAGGTCTTGGTCGAGACCTTGAACTGCTCGCCCAGCATGTGGCCGAAGGCGCAGGTGCCCGAAGTGGCGAACGAGTATTTGCCCGGGTGCGCCTTGAGCGCGGCCAGGAACTCCTTGTAGTCCTTGGCAGGGAAGTTCGGGTTGACCGCGATCACATTGGCCACGTTGGCCAGGTTGGTGATGGGCTTGAAGTCCTTGATGGGGTCGTAGGACAGCTTGGGATTGCAGGCCGGGTTGACCGCCATCGTCGATACGGTGGAGATGCCGATGGTGTAGCCGTCCGGCGGCGACTTGGCGATGGCGTCCGCGCCGATCGAGCCGCCCCCGCCGGCGCGGTTCTCCACCACCACCGGCTGGCCCAGGATGCGGCTCATCTGGTCGGCCGCGCCGCGGCCCACGATATCGGTGGTGCCGCCCGGGGCGAACGGGATGATCAGGCGGATCGGCTTGGTCGGAAAGCTCTGTGCCTGCGCGACCGACGCGGCGACTGCCAGACTCAGGGCCAGTGCAATCTTGCTTGTGTGCATGAGATCGTGTTTCCCATCAAAGACCGGGCGGGGATATCCGCCCAAGGTGAAGAACGCCGGCCAGGCACCCGCGGTGGCGGGGCGGTGTGGCCGGCGGCGTGAGTTGTGGCGGCGGGCCGTGCGGCGTTGCCGGTCCGCCGGCGTTCAGCCGCCCAGGAGCCCGCGCTTGAGATCCCGGTCGACCGGATGGTCGCCCAGGAAGATGCGCAGCACGGCCTGGTAGAAGTCCTCGCCCGGAATTGCCCTGCCGCGTGGCGTGCCGTTGATGGCGACCACGGTGCCGCCGTCGGGCGAGAAGTCGAAGTCGATCACGTCGCCTTTGCGGGCGGTGCCCATCTGCTCCATGGTCTGGCGTAGCTGGAGCATGCGGTCCGACAGGCGCAGCACCTGCATCTCGCTGTGATTTTCGCGGATGCCCTGGTTGAGCGCCTTGAAGAATGCCTCCGACCTTACCTCGCGCAGCGGCCGGATCTGCAGCCGCTTGGGGCCGGGCACACCCAGCACCACGGTGGCGWTGCGGGCTTTCTCCGGCAGGTAGAGCGCGGCCACGTAGCCCTTGATGACAAAGCCAGAGCGCAGGCCGGTGCCGTTGAGCTGCAATTCCTTGCCGCCCACGCGGGTTGCGTCGTCGATGCGCATGCCCTCGATCTCGCCGGCGCGCGCGTGCGGCGCCGGCAGGGCCAGCGCCGCGCCTGCGCACAGGACGAGCGCCAGCTGGCTTGCGCGATGGCGCAGCAGGGCGCGCGCGGACGGGGTACGACGGGGCAACATGAGGCGTGGACGGTACGACGGAACGTGCCATATTGGGCGAATTCTGGAACAATACCAATTGGTATCTGCCCTAGTCGGCACATGACGATGCCATCCTTCCGTCCCTTCCCATGGCCGGAACCTGGCCGCCACCGGCGCGGCGGCCATCACGAAAAATAAAACGAGACAATGTCTTTTGCCTTGCTGCTGGTGCCGGAYTTCAGCCTCATCCTGATTGGCTGGCTGCTGGTGCGCTACACGTCGTTCGACCGCGCGTTCTGGTCCGGCGTCGAACGCCTTGTGTACTTCGTCCTCTTCCCGGCGCTGCTGCTGCAGTCCACCAACAGCGCCAAGTTCGACTTTTCGTCGACTTCGGCCATGCTCGGGCTGGCCGTGATGACCACTGCCTTCGGCATGGCTGGCGGATACGCGGCCAAGTGGGCGCTGCGGCCCGCGCCGGTCGACTTCGCCTCCGGCCTGCAGACCGCCTTCCGCTTCAATTCCTATATCGGGCTGGCGCTGGCCGCGCGCCTGGGCGGCAGCGAGGGCCTGGCCATGATGGCGGTGATCGTCGGCTGCACGGTGCCGCTGTGCAATGTGGTGGCGGTCTGGGCCCTGGCCCGTCACGGCGAGGCGCGCGTGTGGCGCGAAATCGCGCGCAACCCGCTGATCCTGGCCACCGCGGGCGGCTTGCTGACCAACCTGCTGGGCCTGCATCCGCCGGAGGTACTGGCGACGACGCTGACGCGGCTGGGCTCGGCATCGACCGCGCTGGGGCTGATCACGGTGGGCGCCGGGCTGCAGATGCGCGGCGCCTCCGGCGCGGTCGGGCCGATGGCGTGGTGGAGCGGGGTCAAGCTGCTGGCAATGCCGTGCTTTGCGTGGGCGGTGGGGCGGATGCTCCCGCTGACGGAGCTGCAGTCGCAGATCGTGGTGCTGTTCGCTTCGCTGCCGACGGCGTCGAGCGCCTATATCCTGGCCGTGCGCATGGGCGGCAACGGGCCGATGGTGGCGGCCACCATCTCCGTGATGACCATCGCCGCCATCGTCACGACGCCGTTCTGGCTGTCGCTGGTCAGTTAGCCGGCTCAATCCGCGATGCAGGCCGGCGCGTCGGCGCCCACATCCTGCGCCAGCGCCCAGCCGATATGCTCGCGCACCAGCGGGCTGGCGTCGGCCTGGCGCGCGCCGAGCGCGGCGCGGATGCGCGCGGCGAGGGCGGCGTCGCCGGTCTCGCAGGCTGCGCGAAGGCTGTTGCCCAGGCCCACCGCCAGGTTGCGCAGCCAGCGCTCGTGGYCGATGCGGCGGATCGGGCTGCCTTCGAGTCGCTGGTTGAACTCCGTTTCCGTCCAGCCGAACAGCGTGACCATGTCGGGCGCCCCGAAGCCATTGCGCACGTCGAAGTCAGGCAGCGTCGCGCGGTGGGCAAACTTGTTCCAGGGACAGGCCAGCTGGCAATCGTCGCACCCGTACACGCGGTTGCCCATGGGGGCGCGCAGCGGCTCGGGGATGGCGCCCTTGTGCTCGATCGTCAGGTAGGAAATGCAGCGGCGCGCGTCGAGCCGGTACGGTTCGAGGATGGCCTGGGTCGGGCAGATGTCGATGCAGCGGCGGCAACTGCCGCAATGGGGCTCCAGCGGCTGGTCGGCGGGAAAGGGCACGTCGACCAGGATCTCGCCGAGGAAGAACATCGAGCCGCCGTCCCGGTCCAGCAGCAGCGTATGCTTGCCGCGCCAGCCCAGTCCGCCCTGCGTGGCCAGCGCCACCTCCATGACCGGCGCGGAGTCGGTAAAGACCCGGTAGCCGAACGGGCCGATGGCGGCTTCGATGCGGCTGGCGAGCTGCTGCAGGCGGTTGCGCAGCACCTTGTGGTAGTCCCGGCCGCGCGCATAGAGCGAGATCACCGCGGTGGCGGGATCGTCCAGCCGGGCCAGTTCGTGGCCGCGCCAGTCGGCTTCGCCGGAAGCCGGCAGGTAAGGCATGCGCGCCACGATGGCGCGTACCGTGCCGGGCACGAGTTCGGCTGGGCGGGCGCGCCGCAGGCCGTGGTTGGCCATATAATCCATGTCGCCGTGGTAGCCCTGTGCCAGCCACGCCATCAACCCCGCTTCCGCCCGGCTCAGGTCGACTTCGGCGATGCTGACCGCGTCGAAGCCCAGTTCCGCGCCCCACGTCCGGATCGAGCGCGCCAGCGCATCCAGCCGCGCGGCGTCCGCACGGGCGCCGCCGCTGGCGGGAGGAGGTTGGGTGGCGGCTGGCGCCTGGGTTGCACGGTCGATCATTCCCGAATTGTACGCAATGCCCTTGCTCGAAGAACGCACCTTGATCCTGCCAGACGAAGCCGCCACCGCGCGGCTGGGCGCGGCACTGGCCGGCGCGGCGCGCGCGTTGCCGCCGCAGACCGTGCACCTGCAGCTGTCGGGCGATCTTGGCGCGGGCAAGACCACGCTGTCGCGCGCGATCCTGCGCGCGCTCGGCCATCAGGGCAAGGTCCGCAGCCCCACCTACACGCTGTGCGAGCCGTACGCGGTCACGCGCGCGGATGGCTCGCCGCTGACCGTCTACCACTTCGACCTGTACCGTTTCGCCGATCCGGAGGAATGGGCCGATGCCGGGTTCCGCGACTGTTTCGCCGAACCCGCCGTCAACCTGGTCGAGTGGCCGGAGAAAGCCGGCCGGCTGCTCGGGGAACCCGACCTTCACTTGTTGCTCCAATCGGACACAAGCGACGCCGACGATGCTGCGGAGCGTCGGATGGTTACGCTTCGTGCCTATACTCAGACTGGACTTACCCTGCTTTGCGCATGCTGATCAAGCGACTCGCTACCGACCGTCCCGATGAATTGTTGCTGGCCCGCCGTAAATGGCTGGCGCAGTGTCTCAAGGCCGGCGCCGGCAGCGTGGTGCTGACGCTGGCGGGGCCTCAGATCGCCTTCGGCGCCGGCATCGTGGCCGTGCGCGTCTGGCCCGCCGAGGAATACACCCGCGTCACCATCGAGTCCGATGCGCCGCTGGCCGCCGTGCACCAGATGGTCCACGGCCCCGACCGCCTGGTGGTGGACATCGATGGCCTGGACCTGTCGCCTACGCTGCGCGAACTGGTGGCCAAGGTCACCTCCAATGACCCCTATATCCAGACCGTGCGCGTSGGGCAGAACCGCCCGCGCGTGGTGCGGCTGGTGTTCGACCTGAAGGAAGACGTCTCGCCGCAGGTGTTTACGCTGGCGCCGATCGGCAGCTACCGCAACCGCCTGGTGTTCGATCTCTACCCGGTCAACCCGCCCGATCCGCTGTGGAAGCTGGTGCGCGACACCGAGGACAAGCAGCGCCGCTTTGCCGCGACGCCGCCGCCGGCGGGCGCCGATGGTGTGTCCGGCGCGCCCGCCACGGGCGAGGAAGATGCCATCGGCGCGCTGGTGCGCAAGTTCGACGACAAGGGCGCCAATCCGGTGCCGGCCCTGCCGCCGATGGCGGCGAACCGGCCCAGGCCGCAGGCGCCCGCCACACCGCCCACGGCAGGCGCGCCGCCCGTGCCGCCGCTGGCGCAGAACAATGCGCCGCCCGCGCTGCCGGCCAACAATGCGCCGGCCGACCGGCCCTTCAAGATGCGCCGCCTGCTGACGGTGGCGATCGACCCGGGCCACGGCGGCGAAGACCCCGGCGCCACCGGCGCGTCCGGTTCGCGCGAGAAGGACGTGGTGCTGCAGATCGCGCACCGCCTGCGCGCCAAGATCGACGCGCAGCCCAATATGCGGGCCATGATGACGCGCGACGCCGATTTCTTCGTGCCGCTGAACGTGCGCGTGCAGAAGGCGCGCCGCGTGCAGGCCGACCTGTTCGTGTCGATCCACGCCGATGCCTTCCTGTCGCCGGAAGCCAAGGGGGCCTCCGTGTTCGCGCTGTCCGAGCGCGGCGCGTCGAGCAGCGCGGCACGCTGGATGGCCAACAAGGAGAACGCCTCCGATCTGATCGGCGGCGCCAACATGGGCAACAAGGATGCCCAGGTCGCGCGCGTGCTGCTGGACCTGTCCACCACCGCGCAGATCAACGACAGCCTGCAGGTGGGCAAGGCGGTGCTCGCGGAAATCGGCGGCATCAACAGGCTGCACAAGGGCAGCGTGGAGCAGGCGGGCTTTGCCGTGCTGAAGGCACCGGACATTCCCTCGATCCTGGTCGAGACCGCCTTCATCAGCAACCCCGAAGAGGAGCGCAAGCTCAACGACGAGAACCACCAGGAGCAGCTGGCCAACGCCATCCTGCGCGGCATCCGCAATTACTTCGCGCGCAATCCGCCTCTGTCGAAGAATCCGTCGGTGTAGGGCGGGGAGCCGCCGGAAGGCAGCCAGAAAGCAAAATGGCCGGCATCCGCCGGCCATTTTGCCTTGTGCGCGAAGACTCTTGTGCGCGAAGACTCTTGTGCGCGAAGACTCTTGTGCGCGAAGACTTACGCGCGTGCGGTGGCGCCATCGGGGAGCGCGTCGCGGTTGGCGTAGCGCGAGGCGATCACCGAGCAGACGATCAGCTGCAACTGGTGGTAGACCATCAGCGGCAGCACCAGCAGGCCCAGCGCCGGATGGCCGGCGAACAGGATCTTGGCCATCGGGATGCCGTTGGCCAGGCTCTTCTTGGAGCCGCAGAACACCGCGGTGATCTCGTCTTCCACCGAGAAGCCCAGGCGGCGCGCGGTGAAGGTGGTGGTGGCCAGGATCACCAGCAGCAGCACGGCGGCCAGGACCATCACCGCGCCGATGGTTTCCCAGTTGTACTTGCGCCACAGGCCGGCGGCGGTGGCGTCGCAGAACGAGGAATAGACGATCAGCACGATCACGCCGCGGTCGATCTTGTTGGTGACCTGCTTCTTCTTGGCCAGCCAGCTGGCGATCAGCGGGCGGGCCGCCTGGCCCAGTGCGAACGGCAGCAGCAGTTGCAGCGCCACGCCCATCAGCGCCTTGCCCAGCGGCATGGAGGCGCCGCTGGCGCTGATCACCAGGCCCATCAGCAGCGGGGTGGCGGCCATGCCGATCAGGCCGGAGATGGTGGCGTTGAAAATGGCGCCGGGCACGTTGCCGCGCGCCATCGATGTCATCGCCACCGAGGACGATACCGTCGACGGCAGCGCGCACAGGTAGAACACGCCCAGCAGCAGCTCGGCGGGCAGCATATGGCGCAGGCCGAACATCAGCGCCAGCCCGACCACCGGGAAGACGATATAGGTGAAGGTCTGCACGAACGCATGCAGGCGCCAGTGACGCGCGCCGGCCACCAGCTTGTCGCGCGACAGCGCCGCGCCGTGCAGGAAGAACACCAGCGCCACGCCCAGATTGGTGACAAGGCCCAGGTGCAGCGGACCGTCGCCGGTGCCGAGCTGGGGCGCCAGCAGCGCRATGCCGATGGCGGTGAGCATGATCAGGACGAAACCGTCGATCAGGTCGTAGATTTTCTTGAAGGGTGAGAGGATGGCGGACATGACAGCAGTGTTGGATAAGGGTTTCGCCTAGTATTGGACGCCACCGCAGCCTAGAATGCAAATTCATTTATCGCATTCATTGATCTCATAAACGCATGAATTACACATTGCGCCAGTTGCGGGTGTTCCTCGCCGTGGTCGGGCACGGCAGCTTCAGCCGTGCCGCTGATGCCGTGGGGCTGACCCAGCCCGCCGTCAGCCGGGGCGTGGCTGAGCTGGAAGAAGCACTTGGCGTGCGCTTGCTCGACCGGACCACGCGCGAAGTGGTGGTGACCGAGGCGGGCCAGGCGCTGGCGCCGGCCATCGAGCGCCTGCTAGGCCAGCTCGACGACACACTGGAAGAAACACGCCAGCTGGGGGAGCGCTATCGCGGGCGGGTCGTGATTGCCAGCGCACCCACGATCTCGGCGCGCCTGATGCCGCTTTACGTCTCCGCCTGCGCGCGCCAGTACCCGGACATCCGCCTGAGCGTGCGCGATAACGTGCAGGCCGACGGGCTCGAGCAGATCCGTGCCGGCGCGGTGGATTTCGGCGTGCTGATCGACCCGCTGGCGCGCGAGGGGCTGACCATCGCGCCGCTGGCCACCGACCCGTTCTGCTTCGTCTGCCGGCGCGACCATCCGCTGGCCAGCGCGGAGTCGGTGCCCTGGAGCGCGCTGGACGGCATGCCGCTGGTCCTGCTGGATTTCGCCTCGGGCAGCCGGCCGCTGATCGACCGCATCTTCGCCAGCCACGGCGTGGCGCCGAGCGTGGTGCAGGAGCTGGGGCATTCGGCCAGCGTGTTCGGCATGGTCGAGGCCGGCATCGGCGCCTCGGTGCTGCCGTCGTTCTCGCTGCCGCTGCCGGCGGCGTCGCCGCTGGTGTGGCGCCCGCTCACGCCGCGCGAGGAGCGGCGCATCGTCATGGTGTGCCGCGAGGACCGCTCGCTGTCGCCCTCCGCGGCGGCGGTCTGGCAGATGGTGCAGAGCCTGCCGCTGCCGGCCGAGCCCGCCATGCCGTAGGCTGGTTGGGCCCGGCCGGCGTTCAGGCGCGCGTCGCCGTCACCATCACGGCCTCCAGCGCAAAACTGCCGTCAGCCTGCACAAGATAGTGGTCGCGGACTTCCGCCGGCGCCAGCTGCCACAGGTGCCGGATGGCCGCCACCGCCACCTCGGGCGTGCGCATGCGCTGCACCCAGCTGGCGAATTCCAGTTCGATCCGCCACACCGGCGACACGCTGGCCGCGAAGCCGGCGGTCGCCAGCATCGCCAGCCAGGCGCGGCCGGTGTAGTCGCGGATATGGGAAGGATCGCGCAACAGTTCCACCGACTGCAGCCAGGTGTCGAGCAAGGGATCCTCGGCGCCGGCGATATCGATCAGCACGACCCTGCCGCCGGGCTTGAGCACCCGGTGCATCTCGGCCAGCGCCGCCGGCACGTCGCGCCAGTGGTGGGCGCTCATGCGCGAGATCACGGCGTYGAAGCTGGCATCCTCGAACGGCAGCGATTCCGCCGCACCCTGGCGCGTGACGATATTGCCCAGGCCCTTGTCGCGCGCGGCGGCTTCCACCACCGCCAGCATCTCGGCCGAGAGATCGTAAGCCGTCACTTCGGCGGCGGCGCCCGCCGCGGCAAAGCTGGCGTGGCCGGCGCCACAACCCAGGTCGAGCACGCGCGCCGCGGGGATGTCCGCCAGCGCCCGCGCCAGCTGCTGCAGGTCCGCGCCCTGGGCGTGGACCGCGCTGGTGAGGTAGGCGCTGGCGGTCGCGCCGAACTGGGCGGCGACAAGGTCTTGTTGTTGCATGGGGTTCTCCTGGCGGCGCTGGCCGCTGGTGGGTTCTGGTGACCGGGGACCGGGAATCTGGAGGCCACCCGGCGGGACTTGCCCTTCAGGTGGCTTCGACGTACTGTAGCAGGCTGTTTTCCCGGTACAAGTCACCGATTTATCCTGGTATAAAACGCACCAGCTTCTACTGGATACCGACCAGGGCCTGCCCCGACGACCTGATGAACGACACCACGCCACTTGCAGAAGCCGCTGCCCCGAATGACGCCGCCAGTGAGCGCGAGCTAACCCGCGAAGCCGTGCTCGGGCGTTTCCTGCGTGCGCACCGCGAGCGGCTGGCACCGTCCGAAGTCGGCCTGGCCCCGGGCCGGCGGCGGCGCACGCCGGGCTTGCGCAGGGAAGAGCTGGCGCAACTGGCGGGGCTGAGCGCCACCTGGGTGACATGGCTGGAGCAGGGGCGCCCGGTAGCGCTGTCCGCGCGTGCGCTGGACGGCCTGGCGGGCGCGCTGCGGCTGTCGCGTGCCGAACGTGCCTATCTGTTCGAGCTGGCCGGCCGCCGCGACCCGATGCAGGCACAGGACACGCACGTGCCGGCGACCGTGATGGCGAGCGTGGAAGCGATCAGCGGCCCGGCCTACCTGCTGGACCGGCAGTGGAACGCACTGGTGTGGAATGCCGCGGCGGCGGACCTGTTCGTGGGATGGCTGGACGACGCCAGCAGTGAGCGCAACCTGTTGCGCAGCATGTTCCTGTCGCCGGGGCTGCAGGCGCTGGTGGAAGACTGGCCGCACCGGGCGGCCCGGCTGGTGGCGGAATTCCGCGCCCACAGCATCCGCCATGCCGAAGATCCACCCACGCGGGCGCTGGTCGAGGGCCTGCTGGCCGAAAGCCCGGCCTTTCGCGCGGACTGGGTCTCGCAGGATGTGGAGGAGCGGCAGGGCGGCCGCCGCGGTTTCCTCCATCCGCGGCGCGGCTTGCTGCATTTCGAGCAGCTCACGCTGGTGCCGGCCGCCGCGCCGGGATTGACGCTAGTGATGCTGATGCCGGCGCACAGCGCCGGCTGAACTTACTTCGGCTGCATGCGGATGGCGCCGTCGAGCCGGATCACCTCGCCGTTGAGCATGGTGTTGCCGAGGATGGCGCCGACCATCTTGGCGTACTCGGCCGGGCGGCCCAGGCGCGGCGGGAACGGTACCATCTTGCCGAGCGCGTCCTGCACTTCCTGCGGCATGCCCAGCAGCATCGGCGTCTCGAAGAGGCCGGGCGCGATGGTCATGCAGCGCACGCCGTCGCGCGACAGGTCGCGCGCGATGGCCAGGGTCATGGCCACCACGCCGCCCTTGGAGGCGGCGTAGGCGGCCTGGCCGATCTGGCCGTCGAAGGCCGCCACCGAGGCGGTATTGACGATCACGCCGCGCTCGCCTTCGGCGTCGGGCGTGTTCTGCACCATGGCCGCGGCAGCCAGCCGGATCATGTTGAAGGTGCCGATCAGGTTGACGCGGATGGTCTTGTCGAAGGCGTCGAGCGGGTGGGGGCCGTTCTTGCCGACCGTCTTGTTGGCGGTGGCGATGCCGGCGCAGTTGACCAGCCCGGCCAGGCGGCCGAGCGCGGTGGCGGCGGCCACCACGGCCTGTCCATCGGCCTCGCTGGTGACGTCGCAGCGCACGAAGCGCCCGCCAAGCTCGGTGGCCAGCGCCGCGCCGGCGGCTTCGTTGAGGTCGGCGATCACGACCTTGCCGCCGGCCGCGGCCAGCATGCGGGCGCTGCCTTCGCCCAGGCCCGACGCGCCGCCGGTGACGATGAATACGTTGTCGCGGATTTCCATGCCTGTCTCTCTCCTTCGATCTCGGGGTTCGGAATTTGCAATGCCGTTGGATCGGCATGTTGGCATAACGTTTACGTAAACGTCAATCGAGAGTCAGCGATGGTCGTCCCGCCGGCATCGCCGGCATCGCCCGCACGCCGGCGCCGCAAATGAAAAAGGCAGCCCGAAGGCTGCCTTTTCCCGGTGGCGCGGCGCGGGCGCCGCTGCTGCCGCTTACTTCAGTGCGTCGAACACGCGCGCGGTGATGTCGTCCACGCTGCCCACGCCCGCGATCTTGCGATACTGCGGCGGCGCGACCTTGGCGGTGCCATCGCCCTCGGCGGCCCACTTGGAGTAGTAGTCCACCAGCGGACGGGTCTGCTGCGAGTAGACGTCCAGGCGTTTCTTGACGGTCTCTTCCTTGTCGTCGTCGCGCTGGATCAGCGGCTCGCCGGTGACATCGTCGAGGCCTTCGGCCTTGGGCGGGTTGTACTTGACGTGATAGGTACGGCCCGAGGCTACGTGTGCCCGGCGGCCGCTCATGCGCTCGATGATGGCGTCGAACGGCACGTCGATCTCCAGCACGTAGTCGATCGCCACGCCCGCTTCCTTCATGGCTTCGGCCTGGGGAATGGTGCGCGGGAAACCGTCGAACAGGTAGCCACCCTTGCAGTCGGCCGCCTGCAGGCGATCCCTGACCAGGCCGATGATGATGTCGTCAGACACCAGGCCACCTGCGTCCATCACCTTCTTGGCTGCCACGCCGAGCGGCGTGCCTGCCTTCACCGCCGCGCGCAGCATGTCGCCGGTGGAGATTTGCGGGATGCCGAACTTCTCGCAGATGAACTGGGCTTGCGTGCCTTTGCCGGCGCCGGGCGCGCCCAACAGGATCAAACGCATTTACGGGTCCTCAGAGTTTTGAATCTGGTAAGGCGGGGGATAGAAGGAGGGTAACGCCGAAACTTGACGCGAGGCTTACCGCGCCGCAAGTGCGGCACGCCTCGGATCGGAGTCTGGTCTGTTGACGGCCGGTACGCTGTTGGCCGCTACCGATGGCGGCGGACGGGTACCGGACGGGCTCGCTCTTTCATCTCCCACCGAGCCTTGGCCGGGCGCCTGGCGCCCGACGGCTCTGTATCGTCGAGCATTATGCCATGAGGCGGCGCGAAAACGGCCTGCAGCCGTGGTGAGAACTGTCATGACACTTGTGCCGGTGATGCCGTGCCGGTATCGGCGGCGGGCGGTCCGGCCCGCTCGGATGTGACTTCAGGGACCTTCCTGCGCCATCGACTGTGCCCACAGCGCGCGCACGCGCTCCAGGTCGGCCTGCGTATCGACACCCGGCGCGGGCGCGGCGGCGGTCTGCAGCACGCCGATGCGCTCGCCATGCCACATCGCGCGCAGCTGCTCGAGCGCCTCGGCCTGTTCCAGCGGCGCCGCCGCCAGCGTGGGGAAGCGCCGCAGGAAGCCGGCGCGGTAGGCGTACAGGCCGATGTGACGCAGCACCGGCATGCCCGGCAGCGCCACCTGGGCCGTGGCGGCGGCCTGCGCGGGGACACCGGCCCAGGCATCGCGCGCCCAGGGAATCGGCGCCCGCGAGAAATACAGCGCGCGTCCGGCGGCGTCGCACACCACCTTCACCACATTGGGATTGAAGACTTCGGCAATCTCGCCGATCGGATGGGCGGCGGTGGCGATGGCGCAATCGGCATGGTGCGCCAGGTGCAGCGCCACTTCGTCGATCAGGCCCGGCTCGATCAGCGGCTCGTCGCCTTGCACGTTGACCACGATGGCGTCATCGGCCAGGCCCAGCAGCGTGGCCACTTCGGCCAGGCGGTCGGTGCCGGACGGATGGTCGGAGCGTGTCAGCAAGGCCTCGATGCCATGCGCGGCGCAGGCGGCCGCCACTTCAGGCGCATCGGTGGCCACCACCGTACGCGCGGCGGAGCTCGCGTGGGCGCGTTCGGCCACGCGTACGATCATGGGCCTGCCGCCGATATCGGCCAGCGGCTTGTTGGGCAGCCGGGTCGAGGCCAGGCGGGCCGGAATGACGACAGTGAAGGCGGGCAGGGACATGGCGCGTGCTTGGCGTGCTTGGATGGCGTTCGATGGGCGTTCGATGCTTATTCGGGCGAGACCAGCCGGCCCGGCACGGTCTGGCGGGCCTCGTCGGCCAGCATCACGGGAATGCCGTCGCGGATCGGGTAGGCCAGCTTGTCGACCTGGCAGATCAGCTCCTGGGCGGCGCGGTCGTGTTCCAGCTTGCTCTTGCAGAGCGGGCAGACCAGGATTTCAAGCAGCCGGTTGTCCATCTCGTGTTTCCTTGGTGTGGCCTGCGGCGGCCGCTGCACCTGCCGCGCCGGAGGCGGACTGGGCATGCGCGGCGACAGCGCGGCGAATTTTGTCGATCAGGCCCGCGTCGATCACGGGCGTGGTGGGAACGACCCAGATCCGCGGATCGAGCGGGTCGCTGAGGCGCTCGCATTTTACGGCATCCTTCTCCGTGATCAGGATGGCGTCAGCCGCGCGCGCGACGGGATCGTCGGCGAAAGGGTCCTCGGCGAAGTCGTAATGGTCCGGCAGCGGCATGGTGTCCGGCTGCAGGCCGGCCGCGCGCAGGCTGGCGAAGAAGCGCTCCGGGTTGCCGATGCCGGCCGCGGCCAGCACGCGCTGCCCGGCGAACGCGGACAGCGGACGCGCCATGGTCGGGTCGGCCAGCTGCCAGGCTTCGTCCAGCTCCAGGCGCATGCCGTAGACCTCTGGCCGGGCCGGGCTGGCACGGAATTCCGGGTCATTGATCAGGGTGGCGTCGCGACGGCGCGACAGCGGCTCGCGCAGCGGGCCCGCCGGCAACAGGAAGCCGTTGCCGCCCATGCGCGCGTCGAACATCACGATCTCGAAGTCGCGCTGCAGCCGGTAGTGCTGCAGGCCGTCGTCGAGCAGCAGCACATTGACGCCGGGATGGGACACCAGCATGGTCTGGGCGCATAGCGCGCGGTCCGGGAAGACCCATACCGGCACATCGGCGGCGCGCGCGATCAGCAGCGGCTCGTCGCCGACGTCCTTGGCCTGCGAGGTCGGCTTGACCCGGCGCGGATGCCTGAGCTTGACGCCGTAGCCGCGCGAGACCACGCCCGGGCGCAGGCCGGCCTCAGCCAGCGCATGGGCCAGGGCGATCACGGCGGGGGTCTTGCCGGTGCCGCCCACCGTGACATTGCCGACCACCACCACCGGCATGGGCAGTCGCGTGGAGCGGTACCAGCCGCGCCGGTAGGCCAGGCGGCGCCAGCCGCTGACCAGGCCGAACACCCACGACAGGGGCAGCATCAGCCAGGCGAACCAGCCACGGCGCTGCCACTGGGCGGTCACGAAGTCGGCTAGGGCGTGGCGGGGAGCGGGCATGTGGCGTCGGGAAAGGACGGGCGGTAACGGTGAAAGGGGGGGCGCGAAAGAGAGCGCGGCATAACGCGGCACTCCGGGCGGGCCGCGGCGCGCAGCGTGTCGCGCCCGGCTTATCCAACCATTATGGGCACCTTGAGGCGCCCACGGCAAGGCCGGGGTTTGCCGGCCTTCGCGCAGCGCCGGCCCGGCGCCGGCTCAGCGCGCCTGCGAACTCTGCGTGGCGAAGGTCAGGCGCGACAGGCCGGCCAGGCGCGCGGCTTCCATGACATTGATCACCGACTGGTGGCTGGCCTGCGCGTCGGCATTGACGATCAGCACGGGCGGCTGGCCGCTGCCGGTACCTGCCACCTCGCGCAGGCGCGCGGCGAGGCTGGTCACGTCCTGCTGGTCCATGACCTGCTTGTTGATGGCGTAGACGCCCTTGGCCGATACCGTCACCACGATCTCGCCCGGGCGCTGCTGGGCCTTCTCGGCATCCGCGGTGGGCAACTGGACCTGGAGTTCGGTGTAGCGCGAATAGGTGGTCGTGATCATCAGGAAGATCAGGATCACGAGCAGGACGTCGATCAGCGGGATCAGGTTGATCTCGGGTTCTTCGCGCCTCTGGCGGGAACGGAAGTGCATGGCGGTCAGTAGCGCATTAGGCCCGGCGCTGCGGCAGGATGGCATCCAGGAACGCCGTGGCGCGGAATTCCAGCTCGGCCACGTAGTCGTCCACGCGGCGGCGGAAATAGCGCCAGAAGATCAGCGCGGGAATCGCGATGATCAGGCCGAAGGCGGTGTTGTAGAGCGCCACCGAGATGCCGTGCGCGAGCTGTTCTGGGCTGGCGCCGGAGCCGCCCTGGC
Organism: Cupriavidus sp. 05N40; assembly: GCF_056397305.1. Classification (NCBI taxonomy): domain Bacteria; kingdom Pseudomonadati; phylum Pseudomonadota; class Betaproteobacteria; order Burkholderiales; family Burkholderiaceae; genus Cupriavidus; species Cupriavidus sp. 05N40. The sequence goes on along the minus strand of NZ_JBFTND010000110.1, from coordinate 4,891 downwards.
TGCCAAAGATCTCGATCATGCCGATCACGGTGCCCAGCAGGCCCATCAGCGGCGCCACCGAGGCGATGGTGCCGAGCGCATTCAGGTAGCGCTCCAGCTCGTGCGCTACCGCGCGGCCGGCTTCTTCCACCACTTCCTTGGCAGCGTCGCGCGAGGTATGGGGCTGCAGCACGACGTGGCGCAGGCCCGCCGCCAGCACGCGGCCCAGTGGCGAATTCTGTTCGAGCGTGCTTACCACCTCGGGCGTGGCGCGGCGCTGGTGCGCCACCGTCAGCGCCTCCTCATACAGCCTGGGCGGCAGCACCTTGCTGCGCTTGAGGCTGAGGAACCGTTCGACGACCAGCGCCAGGGCGATGACCGAGGCGATCAACAAGGGCCAGATCGGCCAGCCGGCCGCTTGAATGATGGAAAACACGTGGAACCCCGAAATTCGACGGCTTGTTTGCAGGCCAGCCGCTGCAGCCGTACGCGCGCTGGCTCTGTTGGAAAAAATCAGGCGCCACTCTAACCCGCGGCGGCGTGGCGCGGCAAGACGCTGGACCGTGGTGTATCGGCGGCGCATCGCCGCAGCCTGGCGTCGCCCGGCGGGATGTCCACATCCAGGCGGGACAGTGCTGTGGATGGATTGTGGACAGCTGCCTGACAAGCCTGTCAGGTTATTGATTCAAAAGGAAAAATCCCTGGCAGCCTAAAAAACAGGCAGCCAGGTTGTGATGCGGACCTCCTTCCACGAGATGGAAACCGGCGGCGGTGGGGTTTACGGATGTCCACATAAAAGCAGGACAGGATTGTGGACCGGTTGTGGACAGCTGCCTGGAAACGACCCTAAGTCATTGAATGGAAAACCTATTTTATGTGCTGCTCAAATAATGTGCAGTGGGGGCCAGACAGGGCGGATAAGGGTCGTCGCGGGCACGAATCGCAAAAAAATCACCCATGTCTCTCATTTTCCACATTCGGCCGGGACAGGCTTGTGGACGGGTTGTGGAAAACTGGCTGGAAAACAGGATAAGTCATTGATTACAAATAAAACTAACTTTCCTGATTAAAAATTGGGCAGGGGGCGAAAAGCCTGCGGTTTCGTGACAGATTCGTGTCGGGCGACGTTTGTGATGCCGGGAGCCTTTTCCACGGCGACGCGACTGCTTTTCCGGATTGCCCACAGGCGCGTGGCCCCCGGCGGCAAAGTAATCCACAGGCAGGAGCCACACATTCAGGTTGTCCAGAGTTCCTGTGGATAACTTTGTGAACAAGCCGGGGGTGCAGCCGGTAAGTCGTTGACGCATAAGKGGTTTGCTTACATTGCCTAAAAAATAAGACGGAAGAAACCACATAAGAATCAAAGGCTTGTGTCAAGTCATGCGGCTTTGCGGGTCGCAGGGCCTCCTTGCACCAAGAGGCTTGACAGACCGGTTATGCTGTGGACATGTCAATTCCACGCCGCTTGCGCGGCCGCGCCGCATGCCCGAACCGCTGAACTTTTCGCGTGAATCACAGCCCATGGCACCCGGTGGCGGGCGCGAAGCCATTCCCGTCGGCGAGCTCAACCATGCCATCGCGCAGGTGCTCGAGCGCAACTTTCCGCTGACCTGGGTAAGGGGCGAAATCTCCAATTTCACGCGTGCTGCGAGCGGGCACTGGTACTTTTCGCTCAAGGACGCGCGCGCCCAGATCCGCTGCGTGATGTTCCGGGGGCGCAATCAGCATGTGGACTTTGCGCCGCGCGAAGGCGAGGCGGTGGAAGTGCGCGCGCTGGTGTCGATGTACGAGGCACGCGGCGAACTCCAGCTCGGCGTGGAGGCCATGCGCCGCGCCGGCATCGGCAATCTGTACGAAGCGTTCCTGCGCCTGAAGGAAAAGCTCTCGCAGGCCGGGCTGTTCGCGCCGGAACGCAAGCGTGCCGTGCCCGCCCACCCGCGCACCATCGGCGTGGTCACTTCGCTGCAGGCGGCGGCACTGCGCGACGTGCTCAGCACGTTGCGCCGGCGCGCGCCGCACGTGCCGGTGGTGGTCTATCCGGTGCCGGTGCAAGGCGCGGGCGCCGCCGACAAGATCGCCTCGATGATCGATCTGGCCAGCGCGCGCAATGAGTGCGATGTGCTGATCCTGTGCCGTGGCGGCGGCAGCATCGAAGACCTGTGGTCGTTCAACGAGGAAAGCGTGGCGCAGGCCATCGCGCGCTGCGCCGTGCCGCTGGTGTCGGGTGTCGGCCATGAGACCGATTTCACCATTGCCGATTTCGTGGCCGATGTGCGCGCCCCCACCCCCACCGGTGCCGCCGAGCTGGTCAGCCCGGACCGGGCCCACATGCTGATGCAGGCCATGCGCGCACGCCACGCACTGGCCCAGTGCATGCAGCGCCAGCTCGACCGCCGCGCCCAGAACCTGGACTGGCTGGCGCGCCGCCTGCGCAGCCCCCAGGCGCAACTGCAGGAGCGCCGCTCGCAGGTCGACAACCTCATGCGGCACCTGCGCAGTGCGCTGCGCGATACCGTGGCTGCCCAGCGTCACCGGCAGCAGGTGCTGGCCATGCGCTGGGCCGCCGGTCGCCCCGATCTGGCGCTGGCCCAGGCGGAGCTGCGCCGTGCCGCGCTGCGCATGCGCGACGCCACCCAGCGCCAGCACGAGCGCGCCGGCCAACGCTGRCAGCGCGCCGCCGGCGCGCTGGAGCTGCTGGCGCCGCAACGCACGCTGGAACGCGGCTACGCCGTGCTCATCGACCAGCGCGGGCGCGCGCTGCGCTCACCGTCCGAGCTGCGCGCCGGCAGCACCATCGAAGTCCACCTGGCCGAGGGCGTGGCCGACGCCGCCATCGCCAGCGTGCAGCCGCGGCTGGCAGATCTGTAGGCGCGCCGCGGGCGTCGGCGAGGCACCGACAGCAAGCGCATATCGATGAACCTAATATGATCGAGGGGGCTTTGTTTTCCGCGTTTGCGCGGGTCTGGCAAGTCCCCTACAATCGACAATTCCTGAGAATTACTGATCTTCAACCCCACAGAGACAGAACAATGGAACATACTCTCCCCCCGCTGCCCTACGCGCATGATGCGCTCGCTCCGCACATCTCCAAGGAGACCCTGGAGTTCCACCATGACAAGCACCACCAGACCTACGTCACCAACCTGAACAACCTGATCAAGGGCACCGAGTTCGAGAACTCGTCCCTCGAGGAAATCGTCAAGAAGTCCTCCGGCGGCATCTTCAACAACGCCGCGCAGGTGTGGAACCACACCTTCTACTGGGACTCGCTCAAGCCCAACGGCGGCGGCCAGCCGACCGGCGCACTGGCCGATGCCATCAACGCCAAGTTCGGCTCGTTCGACAAGTTCAAGGAAGAGTTCACCAAGACCGCAGTCGGCACCTTCGGTTCGGGCTGGGCCTGGCTGGTGAAGAAGGCCGACGGTTCGCTGGACCTGGTCTCGACCTCCAACGCTGCCACGCCGCTGACCACCGACGCCAAGCCGCTGCTGACCTGCGACGTGTGGGAACACGCTTACTACATCGACTACCGCAATGCCCGTCCGAAGTACGTCGAGGCATTCTGGAACGTCGTGAACTGGGACTTCGCCGGCCAGAATTTCGCTGGCTGAGCGCGCGTTTGCGCGTGACTGCGGTGCGACAAGGCAATCCGGCAAGCGGCGAGACCGTTTGCCAGAAGCCGGACTAGACGGCGCGCCGCAGTCTGAAGCCTGGCGCAGGTAGTACAAGGAAGAGGGCCCTCCATTGCGAGGGCCTTCTTTTTGCCCGCCGTCGACGATGGCCGGCTACGGCCTCCCGGCGGCCCGCTGCTGCGGCCTGGCGGCGGCAGCGCTCGCGCAGGCCGCGCTGACTGTGCTGAATGCGTTCCGTCCCGCGTAGCTCGCCAGCTCGCCGAGCTCCGCCTCGATGCGCAGAATCCGGTTGTACTTCGCCACCCGGTCCGACCGGCAGAGCGAGCCGGTCTTGATCTGCGTTGCCGACGTTCCCACGGCAATGTCGGCAATGGTGGTGTCTTCCGTTTCCCCCGAGCGGTGGGATACCACCGCCGTGTATCCGGCTGCCGTCGCCATCGAGATCGCCGCGAGCGTTTCGGTCAGCGTGCCAATCTGATTGGGCTTGATCAGGATGGAGTTGGCAATGCCCTCGCGGATCCCGCGCTCCAGGGTAGCGGTGCTGGTGACGAACAGGTCGTCGCCCACCAGTTGCAGGCGCTGGCCCAGCGCCTGCGTCAGCAGCTTCCAGCCGGCCCAATCGTCCTCGGCCATACCGTCTTCGATGGTGACGATGGGATAGGCCTTCGCCAGCGAGCCCAGGTAGTCGCAAAAGCCCGCCGCGTCGAAATGCTTGCCTTCGGATGCCAGGCTGTAGACGCCATTCTCGTACAGCTCCGAACTGGCCACATCCAGGCCGAGCACGATATCCGTTCCCGCGCGATAGCCGGCGAGATCGATGGCGGCGAGGATGGCCTCGAGCGCGGCTTCGTTCGATGGCAGGTCCGGCGCGAATCCGCCTTCGTCGCCCACTGCCGTGGCAAGCCCGCGCTTGCGCAGCACGCTTTTGAGCGCGTGGAATACTTCGGCCCCCCACTGCACGGCCTGTGCGAACGAGACGGCACCTACCGGCAGGATCATGAACTCCTGGATGTCGACGTTGTTGTCGGCATGGGCGCCGCCGTTGATGACGTTCATCATCGGCACCGGCAGGACAAAGCGTGCCGGGTTGCCGAAGCGCCGGTACTGCGGCACGCCCTCGGACGCCGCCGCGGCGCGCGCGGTGGCCAGCGACACGGCGAGCAGCGCGTTGGCGCCCAGCCGCGATTTGGCCGGCGTGTCGTCGGCCTGCAGCAGCAGGCCGTCCACCGCGGACTGGTCGGCGGCGTCGCACCCGACCAGCATGGCGCTCAGTTCGTGGT
>NZ_JBFTND010000109.1:0-23635 GCF_056397305.1 Cupriavidus sp. 05N40 | reverse complement strand
GTCCGCGCACAGCGAACTGTTCGGCATCAACGTCTTCAAGGTCCGCGAGATCCTGGTCATGCCCAAGGTCACCACCGTGGTCGGCGGCGGTCCCGCCATGCTCGGCATGGCCGACATCCGCGGCCAGGTCATTCCGGTCATCGACCTGCCCAAGCTGGTTGGCTGCAGCCCCAAGAGCGGCCTCAACATCCTGCTGGTGACCGAATACGCCCGCTCCACCCAGGGCTTCGCTGTCGAAGCCGTGGAAGAGATCGTGCGGCTCGAATGGAACCAGGTCGTCTCCGCCGAAACCAGCGTCAAGGGCGACCTGGTCACCAGCATCGCCAAGCTCGAAGCCGACAGCGACAACCCGCGCCTGGTGCAGGTGCTCGACGTCGAACAGATCCTGCGCGACGTGCTGCCGACCCGCCAGCCCGAAGTCGACCCCAAGACTGTCGGCCCGCAACTCAACCTGCGCCCCGGCACCAAGATCCTCGCCGCCGATGACTCCGCTTTTGCCCGCAGCCTGATCGAACAAGGCCTCAAGGCCATGGGCGTGCCCGTGCTGATGACCAAGACCGGCGAAGAAGCCTGGCAACAGCTCGGCGAGATCGCCGAGCACGCCAGCGCCAACGGCCGCACCGTGCAGGACGAAATCGCCCTGGTGCTGACCGACCTGGAAATGCCCGAGATGGACGGCTTCACGCTGACCCGCAAGATCAAGGGCGACGCCCGCTTCAAGTCGATCCCGGTGGTGATTCACTCCTCGCTGTCGGGTACCGCGAGCGAGGACCATGTGCGCAAGGTCGGGGCGGATGCGTATGTGTCTAAGTTCCTGGCCAAGGACCTCGCGGAAACCATCCGGAGCGTGTTGTCGCGTTGAGGTGAGGCGGCTGTATCCGCACTGCCGGGCTGGCCAGCAAGCGCGCCACTCCGGCTGGTGCGGCGCCGCCGCCTGATAGGCTCGGCCTTGCATCCGGCAAGGGCCGCTGCCAGATGCAGGGTGTGCAATATACCCGGCGGATTCATCGTCCGCCTTGACCGCCGGGACGCATGTGCGGGGCATGCCGCCCGATAGCAATAACGCCGGCCGAAGACCAGGCGCAGGCCGATCGACCTTATCGCGCGGCAATGGAAACTGGAGGGGCGAGATCCCTCGTGGCCGCAAGCGCACACCCGGCGGCGCGCATATCGAAGCGCAGGAGAAGGAGCGCGCGCATTTCGGTTTTGCGATGCCAGAGAAAGTGCACTACCACATCCGTTTCCTACTGCGCGCTTGCGGACCCATGCGACCATCGGCTACGTTAACTCCCTGGGCCGATGTGCCCGCTTCCGTGGGGGCCGATGATGAACAGGGTCATAGGACGCCTGGCCGTGCTCGTTGCCTTGGGCCTGTCTGCCTTCGAAGTGGCGCAGGCTTCCGACATCGACTGTAAGTCAGCGCCGGGCGGCGGATCGGTCCGCTGCGAAGATCAAAACGGCAAAGGGACGCGGTGTGCGCTGGCGAGCGGCGAGCGCCGGCGCAGCCAGCAGCTGCTCTGCGACAACGCGCAGCTCGCGACGCGCTATGAGCGCATGTACGCCGAGCAGCAGAAGCTGCTGCGGACCGGCGTCATCAACGATGCCGACGTCAACGCATGGCGCATCAAACGGGATGCCTGCGACTCCACGTCTTGTCTTGAAAGCCTTTACCACCAATGGTGGCGGTGGCGGGATAGCCCCCGCAGCAAGCCGGCGCAACCGTTGGCCCCGCCAAGCATAAGCGCTGCCGCGCCCGTGCCCGTGCCGCCAAAGCGGGAGCCGACACCGCCGGCGGTGGATCGGGAGACGCCCGCCCGGCCGCCTGTCATGCAGGAGAGCCTGCAGCCGGCCAAGCCGGCCGAGCCGGCCGTGCCCGTGCTGCCGGCAGCCGCTTCCTCCGAGACCTCGGCGGCGGCGGCAACGGAGAATGCCGCGCCGAAGCCTGCTTTGTCCGCCGTGGTTTCGCCGGCCTTGCTGACCGGCTTTGCCGCCTTCAGCATGGGCGCGGGTTTCCTGTGGAAACGCAGGCGGGATCGACGTGCCTCGCCAGAGCGCGAACAGCGTCCGGCCATCTCCGCGGCCATGGCGATCTTCTATGGCTTGCTGATCGTGAATGTCCTGCTGCTGCCGTTCACGCTGGGGCTGAGCTAGACGTCCCGGCGCCGACGTGGCGGCGTGGCGTCGTGAGCAGGCGGCGACAGATGCGCGAGCGCGAAGGCAAGGGTGCGTTCATGTCAGGACCGGCGATGCACTTGTCTTCGCAACGCCGGTTCGCGCGGCGCGCTGTCGTTCTTGGAGGCCGGAATGCGCAAGCTGTTTTTCACCACGGGATCGCCCTTCGCTCGTGCCGTGCGCATCGTGCTGGTGGAAAAGGGCCTGGATTTTGAACGGGTGGAGACCTTCACGACGCCCAGCGTGGAGGAGCGTGCGAAGATCACGCCAACCCTCCAGGTTCCCACCTTTGTCGACGGCGGACTCACGTTGTGGGACTCGGCCGTGATCATTGACTACCTCATGTCTCGCTATCCGGGTGCGGCCGCGCCGGCAGGCATGCCTCCCCTGGCGACCGACTACGTGCGCCCGGCGCAGGAATGGCACGACAAGCTCGTTCTCGCCACGCTGCAAACCTTCGGCGTGTCGACGACGACGGTGTCGCAATTGCAGTGGTCCGGCATCCGGCACGAAGAAAATGGCCACGCCGCCCGGTGCGCCATTCGCAACCAGCATCTTCTCGACTGGTTCGAGGCGCAGATAGCCGGCGCTGCCGACGGCTTTGTCCCTGGCGTGACCTCTGCGCAGGATATCCTCCTCACCTGTATTTGCCAGTTCATCGAGACCCGCCCGTTGCGGCTGTCCTGGCGCGCGCCAGATCGCCCAAAGCTCGCCTCGCTGGTTGCGCGAATGGAGAAGCGGCCATCCTTTGAGCAGGAAGCCGCGCTCTGGTGGGAGCCTGGTGTCACATACGCCACCGCCGCCGAGGTGGAGTGGGCGAGACACAAGACCATTCATGGCGGACCTGGCTTCAGCGAGTGGGCGTCACGGCGCGCCGACTGACAGATCGGTGCGCCAGGCGCTGGTGCCGTCAAGGATCATTCAAGCCGCGACTCAGGCAGCGACTCAGGCCGCGACTCAGGCCGCTACGCAAGCCCTGACGGCCGGAACCCGCAGCCCGACAGGCGACAACCGCCGCAGCCTGCCTTCCGGCTGGCTCCAGTGAAATTTGTGAACAGCTGTCGTAAATAATTCGAAAGCCATTTCCAACTTCTGGATGAGATCCCTTCACGTGCCGCATGCCTATGCTGATGCTGTCATGTCCGAAGAGAGCCGCCGCACAGGCTGATCTGGCAGCACACGCGCCGCCACCAACATCGCATTGCCCATGCCTGCCGTGCACTGAAGTCGGGTTCGTCGACGCTCCCGGGAACCTTCCAATCTGGAGACTTCCATGCCGGAAACCTTCGCGGGTACGATCGACGTCATCGTCGACATCAACCACGACAATCCCTTTGACGCGCTCACGGCATTCAATGCCGGCGTCAGGGCCGTCATTCACAAGGCTAGCGAGGGTGAAACCTTCCAGGATCCAAAGTACAGGAAGCGCCGCGACCAGGCCTTGGCGGCAGGGCTGCTGTGGGGYGCTTATCACTTCTCCAGCTCCCGCCCCGCAATCAAGCAGGCGGACAATTTCCTCGGTGCCGTGCAGTGGGGCGATCCGGCGGTAGACAACAGCAGGACGCTTTTCTGCCTCGACTTCGAGCCCAGTTCGAGCGGTCCTGACATGACGCTGGAGCAAGCCCATGCCTTCGTGACCAGGGTCAAGGAGAAGACGGGCCGCTGGCCGATGATCTATGGCGGCAATATGCTGCGGGATGCCGTGCAGGCGCATGGCGCCGACGCTATCCTCAAGAACTGCCCCCTCTGGTATGCGCGCTACAAGGACTTGCCGGTCGGGATTCCAATCGATACGTGGCCACGGTTCATCCTCTGGCAATATACCGACGGCAATGCGGGGCCACCTCCTCACGCGTTTCCCGGCATGGATGCCATCGATCGGGACTGCTATGCCGGCACGGCAGACGAATTGAAAGAAGAATGGCCTTTCCCGGACTATTTCAAGACCGCACCCGCGGCAACGGACCAGAACGCGTAGCCACCCACGCAGCGCAGCTTGTGGTCTTCTCCCTGAAGTGACAAGCCGCGTTCCGTGGATGCGGACGGGCGGGTCCCGGGTGACCGGTTCCGTGACGGCTCAGCCCTTGCGCTCTCCCTTCAGGCTTGTCAGATAGAGATACAGCGCGCGCACGTCGGTGTCGTTCAGCTGGCGCAGCGACGCGAAGGGCATGACCTGCAGGGCTGCGCCATCGGGCCGCTGGCCGCTCCTCAGCATGCGTTCGAAGGTGCCGGCGTCGGGATAGCGGGGCATGACCGAGCCGTCGCCGGGCGCGAGCCTGGGGGCGGCCGGCCACTCCGGCGGGGCACCGGGAATCTTGCCGCCAGCCAGCGTCGCGCGGTGGCAGCCTATGCACATATTGGCCACGTATGCGCCATGTTCGACCGTGACGCCATCGGGCACGGGCTGTCCGGGCGGGAGCGTGTGGTCGATCTTTGCCGCGGCGTCCTGCATCAGCCCGAAGCCATAGAGCACACGCACCGGCAGCGGCAGCTCAAGCACCGCGGCACCGCCCGGGGCAGGCGGCATGTGACGGACATAGGCGATCACTGCGGCGAGATCTTCGTCGGTCAGGCGATTGAAGTCCTCGCTCGGCATGACCATGAGCGGGCGGAGTTGCGGATTCACGCCGTGGCGGATGGCGAGAACCCAGTCGGCGGCTATGTAGTGCGACACCACGTTGCCGGGGCCGGGGCTGATATTCGGGCCGGCTATGCGCAGGCCCCTGCCGTCGTTTACGAACATGCGCCCGTTGCCTTGCGCGCCGTGGCAGTCGGCGCAGCCGCGCGAAGCGTAGAGGTAGCGGCCGCGCTCGATGGCTGCCGCGTCATCGCGGTAAGCCAGCGGCTGGACCACAATATCATCGATGCTGCGCTGCATCTTGCGGGCGGCGAGCCAGTCGCCGGCGAACACGATGACACCGGCGAGCATCGCCAATGCGACCACAGCAATACCGCCGCGTCGAAGCCAGGTACGGGTGCGGCTCACGGTGTCTTGGCTCCTGGGAGGGGTTGCTCATTCGTCACATGGCCCGGGCGCGTAGCCGGCTCCTGCGCGGTGCCGGCGCGGACGCACCTGGCTGCAATGGGTCACATGCAGCCCGAGCCTGTACTTTATCGACGGCTTCGGCGCTTCGCTCAGTGTGCTGGCGCACATAGCTTGCAGGGCTGGTGCCTTCTTGTTCGGGTAGTACAGCGACACCGAGCCGGCGTGCCGCAGCGGAGAAACTGCCGGTTTCGGCGCTATGGATGAATGACTCGAGGAGGTTGAGCGCTTCCATGCCGTCAGCTCATACCAACGGTTGAAGGTGATGATCCCGATTGCCGTCTACCGAGGTGGTGGCCAAAGTGACCATACTTGCTGCACACCCACTTTCGAATCGGAACAGAAATCATGACGTCTTCCCTCTCCGGCAAGGTTGCCTTCGTCACCGGCGGTGCGCGCGGCATCGGCGCGGCAGTCGTGCGCCGCCTGGCGCGCGATGGCGCCACCGTGGCCTTCACCTATCAAAGCTCGGCGGCCGCCGCGAGTGAACTGGTTGCGAGCATCGAAGCCGCGGGCGGCCGCGCGCTCGCGATCAGAGCCGACGTTGCCGACCCGGCATCGCTGAGCGGCGCCATCAACGACGCAGCGCATCGCCTGGGCAAGATCGATATCCTAGTGAACAACGCCGGCGTGCTGCTGATGGGCACGCTCGACAGCTTCTCGCTGGACGACTTCGACAAGACGCTGAATGTGAACGTCCGCGCCGTCTTCGTCGCCGCCAAGGCCGTGCTGCCGCATATGGGCGACGGCGGGCGCATCATCAATATCGGCAGCTGCAACGCCGAGCGCATGCCGTTTGCCGGCGGCAGCGCCTACGCGATGAGMAAGTCGGCATTGCGGGGACTGGTGCAGGGCCTGGCGCGCGACCTGGGCCCGAAAGGCATCACGGTCAACAATGTGCAGCCGGGCCCGACCAACACCGACATGAATCCCGAGTCCGGCGATTTCGCCGCCGCGCTGCACGGGTTGATGGCGCTGCAACGCCACGCCAGCGCCGACGAAATCGCGGGCATGGTGGCTTACGTGGCAAGCCCTGAAGCCGGCTTCGTGACCGGCGCGAGCCTGACCATCGACGGCGGCTTCAACGCCTGAGCGTCTTCACCTGAGCGCATCCCTTGCACGAGCCGCGCATGGCGCGCGGTTCGGTCCTACGCGAGACAAACATGAGCGACGTCACCGCATTCATCGTCCATCTGCCGGGCAAGCCAGAGCACCGCGAAGAAATCGAGGAAAAGCTGCTGCACGTGCTCGAAGAGATGTCGAAGGAGCCGGACTTCATCAATACCTATCTCCACCGCTCGGTGGAGGATCCGGATACGCTGGTCCTGTACGAGACATGGGCTTGCAGCGAGCACTATTTCAAGTCGCATCACCTGAGCCGGCCTTATCGCCAGGCCTATGAGGCGGCGCTGCCGCGCTTGCTGAAGGCCGCGCGCACGCTTGAGTTCCTGACGCCGGTGCGCAGCTATGTCAGCGATGCCAGGTGAGCTTGTTCAGCCGAGATTGTTCAGCTGAGCAGGTACCTGTTCTGGCGCCCGCCAGCGTACTGGGTCCTGGCCAGCTCCAGGATCTGCTCGCGGTGCCGGTCGAAGGCCGCGAGCACTTCGCGCTCGGCCTGGCCCATCGCGGGATCCAGGCTGGCGAGCATGKCATCGCCMACCWGGAAYGTGATCTCGCGYGCGTTGTCGTAGCCCCAGAACCACACACAATGCTTGGCGGCATCGTAGCTGCGGCTCGGGTTGGGAAAACTGAGTGCCATATTGCACCTCGGCTGACCAGGCACGTGCGTGCCCGGAGGTTTGTCGCCCAAGGGGCCAGGGAGAACGAGATGCCCGCAGGGGCAAGGCCATGACGGTGTGGCGAATGCGGTTCCGTCCCTGGGCCGTCTGCACGCGCGCAAGCACCCTTGGTGCCGGCGCGTGATGAAGTTATTGCTTGAAGCTGCCGTCGCCAAGATCCGCTATCTGTCTGCTTTGCGGATCAAACTGACCGGGCTGCGCGGTCCGGCGGGCTTCATCGGGTTGCTCAGGCCGGCGTTTTCCCGCTGTGTGCGGGGGGCGCGCCGGGGCTGGCGGTACTGAGACATACTTCATGGATACCTTTTCGATAATCGAGCTTGTGGTTATGTCACGCTTGCATCATAGGCTCTTGTGCTGGCCCACCCCAAACTGTGTTACTCGACGGTGTGTGCAGGCGACGACATCAACGGCGCGCACCGGTGCCGCCTGCACTCGCGCATCACCCCGCCGGCGACTAGTGCCGGCGCGCTGAGGCGTCGTCGTGGGCGGGCGGATCGAGCCAATAGCCGGGGTGCCCGTAGTACTGGTGAATGCCCGCTTCCTGTCGGCGGTCCAGGCGGACTTCGTCGTCATAGCGCGGCGCGCCCTTCAGGGTCTCGCGGGTGAGGTCGAGCGACACCATCGCGTCCGGCCAGTTCACGCCCTGGATGGCCTTCACGGGAATGATGACCCGGTCGCCCAGCAGCCAGTTACTGATGCTGGCGATGATGTAGCGCATTGCCCAGGTGTGTACGTCGACGAGCAGGCTGTCCATGTGGCCGATATCGCCGTCCCGGGCGTGAACCCCGTAGTGCGACATCGCCTGCGCGCTGCGCAGGGAGGCGTCGGCGGCTTCCCCCTGCTTGTGCTCCAGCACCTGCGATCTTGCGAGCGTCAGGTGGATGACGTCATCCATCCAGTCYGAGCGTGCGATGGCCTTGGACGCGACCATGACCGGCTGGCTGGAGCGCTTGCTGCCGGCTTCCACGCGCAGATAGCGGACCACCCATGCCTGTTCGTCGAAGAGGAGGTCTTTCACCGCGCCGATATCGGCGTCTGTCGCGCGAACGGGGTAGCTTTCCAGTTCCTCGATGCTGCGTAGCATGTCTCGTCCTCCTGCGGGCTCGGCGTGTTCGCAAGCGCGCCCTGCGCATGCAAGTGTCGGGAGCACGGTGCCCGGTGGGCATTTCGCCCACCTGTTGGCGAATGCTGCCGGGTTCCGGCCGGGTTGTCGGTACGATGGCGGACAGGCACGCGCCCGCCGCTGGCACTCATCTCTTCCATGGCGCGCCGGCAGCGCGGGAATACATCCCGGCGCGCCGGCCACCGTTGCTCAGACGGCTGGCAAGTCCGGCAGCAGGCGATCGAATTCCCTCCTCACCACGGCGTAGCATTCGCACGCATGTCTTTCGAGCGCCGGCCGGTCGATTACCGCGATATGTCCATGGCTGTAGCGGATCAGGCCGGCGTTCTGCAGCTTGAGCGCCGCCTCGGTGACGCCGGAGCGCCTGACACCGAGCATGTTGGAGATCAGTTCCTGCGTCATCGTCAGCTCGTTGGTCGGCAGGCGGTCAATGCTGAGCAGCAGCCAGCGGCAGAGTTGCTGCTCGATCGAGTGATGCCGGTTGCAGACCGCGGTCTGGGCCATCTGCGTGATCAGTGCCTGCGTGTAGCGCAACAGCAGGCGTTGTACGGGGCCGCCACGCGCGAATTCCTGCTTCAGCAGCTTTGCATTCAACTTGTACCCGATACCCGCGCTTTGCACGATGGCCCGGCTCGGCGTGGTTTCGCCGCCCATGAACAGCGCGATCCCGACGATACCCTCATTGCCGACGATGGCGATCTCGGCAGATGCGCCATCTTCCATCACATAGAGCAACGATACGATCGCCGTGGTGGGAAAGTACACATTCCCGAGCTGGTCGCCCGACTCGTAGACGACATAGCCCAGGGGCAGTTCGGTCAGCACGAGGTGCGGTGCGATGCGCAACCAGTCTGCTTCGGGAAGCACCGCAAGCAGGCGGTTGGCCTTCGGGTCGTGCTGGGCACTCATGTCAGGCCTCCAAAGCCGGCTGGACGGGGCCTGCCGGTGTGCTTGCGGCAGGCCTCCGGATCGTCTGGCGGGCACGTCGGACACATGCCCCCTCTAGGAATATAGACGGGACATATGTCAGCGCATTGGCAATGATGGCGCGTTCGCGCCGAAGGTGGGGTAGCTGACCTGCGCCGGCGCGGGGCGCCGCCGCGAACACTTTGCCGATCGGGGGCCGGACAAAGCGCGCCCGCCAGGCGGAAAAATCGCTGGCAATCGCTGGCATCAGATGGCAAGCCCCCGGCGCGGTGGCCGGGGGCTCAGGCGCCCGGAAGGGCGGTACTGCGTGCAGGCACCTTTGCGCGGCCCGCTGCGCTCGCGGCGCCCCGGCGGGGCGGCCACGCTAGGCCCAGCGCAAGCCCGGCAAGACCTCATTGCGCTCCTCGATGCTCTCGCCGCCCAGTTCACCGACCATCCGCTTGACGGTGTCCTTGGTCGCCCTGGCGCAACTGGTGACCAGCAGCATCTCGCCTGGCGCCAGGCTGGCGCGTTGCCGGGCGATCCCGCCACGGCGGATCAGCCCGCCCAGCCATCGTCCCAGCCACCAGCCGGCCAGGGCGCCCATGGCGCCTGCCGCCACGCAGGCCAGCACGGTGGCCAGCGTGCCGGCGGAAGTCCCCAGGCGCAAGGTCCCGTAGATCGCCAGCGCGGCGCCGGCCAGGATGCCCGCAATCTCCCATTCGCCGCGGTATGTGGTCTGGGTGGCGTCGGCTTTCTGCAGTCCTTCGAGCGCCTGGTCGTCACGCTGGATGAACCATGGGCCTTTGATGAGCGAGGGGGAAAGGGGCAATTCGCAAAGGCCCGCTTGAATCTTCCTTGCGGCCACGGCGTCGCGAAGCCGGAAGTACAGTACGGTGCGCATGATTCTTTACCTCGCAGGCAAGCTGGTTTGCACCGGATCGAAGGCGAGCCGGCAGCGGGCGCGATCATGCCGGCATCTCATGGCCCGCCGGCGCGATTGAGAAGCCCGGCCGGGAAACCGCGCGGATCCGCGAACGGTCCTGGCGATGCTTCACAAAACGACACTGACACCGATCCGGTGCGCAGTCGGTACGATGGCGAACACGGAACCCGGCATCCGGGCGCCGGCCGGCCTGCATGTTTCAGGCCGCCATCCCGAGGAACTGCTGCAGCTCCGGCGTGGCCGGCCTGGCGAAGAGTTCCTCGGGCGGACCCGCCTCATGCACGCGGCCCTGGTGCATGAACACGACCCGGTTGCAGACTTCGCGCGCGAAGCGCATCTCGTGCGTCACCATCACCAGCGTCATGCCTTCGCGCGCCAGTTGCCGCACCACGTTCAGCACTTCCACCACCAGCTCGGGATCCAGCGCCGAGGTGATTTCGTCGCACAGCAGCGCGCGCGGCTGCATCGCCAGCGCGCGCGCGATGGCCACGCGCTGTTGCTGTCCGCCGGAGAGCTGGTCGGGGTAGCTGTCGAATTTCTCCGCCAGCGCCACCTTGGCCAGGCATTCGCGCGCGCGGGCGAGGGCTTCTGACTCGCTGGCGCCGCCGGCCACGGTGGGGGCCAGCATGACGTTGCGCCCGGCGCTCAGATGCGGGAACAGGTTGAACTGCTGGAAGATCATGCCGACCTTGCGGCGCAGCACGCGCAGCTCGAGCTCGCTCGTGCCGAGCTTGGCGCCGGCCACGGAGATATTGCCTTCGTCGATGCTTTCCAGGCCGTTGATGCAGCGTAGCAGCGTGCTTTTGCCCGAGCCGCTCTTGCCGATGATGGCGATGACCTCGCCCGGATCGATCTTGAGATCGATGCCCTTGAGCACTTCGTTGGCGCCGAAGCGCTTTTTCACGTTTTCAATGGCGATGAGCGACATTGAGCTTCCTTTCCAGGTGACGGCTGTAGCGGGACAGGGGCCAGCACAGCGCGAAATAGATCAGTGCGACCAGCGCGTAGACGGTGAAGGGGCTGAAGGTGGCGTTGGTGATCACGGTGCCGGCCTTGGACAGCTCGACAAAGCCGATGATGGAGGCCAGCGCGGTGCCCTTGACGATCTGCACGACGAAGCCGACGGTGGGCGCAATGGCGATGCGCAGCGCCTGCGGCAGGATCACGTAGCGCATCTGCTGCAGATGTCCCAGCGAGAGGCAGCCGGCGGCTTCCCACTGGCCCTTGGGGATGGCTTCGACGCAGCCGCGCCAGATCTCGGCCAGGTAGGCGCCGGACCACAGCGAGAGCGCCAGGCCGGCAGCGAGCCAGGCGGGAATCTCCACGCCGAACAGCGCCAGCCCGAAGAAGGCGAGGAAGAGCTGCATCAGCAGCGGCGTGCCCTGGAAGACCTCGATGAAGCCCCAGGCGGCGCGGCGCAACGGCGCGCGCCGGCTGATGCGCATGAGCAGCACCAGCAGGCCGGTCACGGCGCCGCCGGCAAAGGCCGCCAGCGACAGCACCACGGTCCAGCGCGCCGCCAGCAGCAGGTTGCGCAGGATGTCCCACGTTGAAAAATCGGTCATCGGGCTCTCCGGAACAGCGCGCCGCCGATGCCGCGCAGCACCTGGCGCAGGCCGATGGCCAGCAGCAGGTAGATGCCGGTGGTCAGCAGGTAGACCTCGAAGGCGCGGAAGTTGCGGCCCTGGACGAAGTTGGCGGCGAAGGTGAGGTCCTCGGCGGCGATCTGGGAGCAGACCGCGGAGCCGAGCATCACGATCACCACCTGGCTCGACAGCGCGGGCCAGATCTTGCGCAAGGCGGGTAGCAGCACCACGTGGCGGAACACCTGGAAGGGGGCCATGGCAAGGCTGGCGCCGGCTTCGAACTGCCCGCGCGGCACGGCGGCAATGCCTGCGCGCACGATCTCCGCGCTGTATGCGCCGAGGTTGATCACCATGGCCAGGATGGCCGAGGTCATTTCTCCCAGGTGGATGCCGGCGCTGGGCAGGCCGAAGAAGATAAAGAAGAGCTGGATCAGGAACGGCGTGTTGCGGATCAGTTCCACATAGCCGCCGGCGATCGCCGCCAGCCAGGCCGGTCCCTGGGTGCGCGCCCACGCGCAGCCGATGCCCAGGGCTACCCCGAGCAGGCCGCCCACGGCGGTGAGTTCGGCCGTGACGGCGACGCCGTGCGCGAACACGCCGGCGTAGTCGAAGGCCGAGAGAAAGTCGAATTGATAGGACATGCGATGCCGTAGTTGGGCGCGCCGCCAGGAGGCGCGCGTGAGCGCGGGCCTTGCTTGGCTGGCGCCCCGGTGGATCCGGAGCGCCAGGGCTTCAGGGTTTCACGACTTCAGGACATCAAAGCGTGGCCGGCAGCGGCATGCCGAGCCACTTCACGGTCAGGGTGTTGAGCTCGCCGTCCTTCTTGGCTTCGCCCAGGATGGCGTTGACCCTGGCCTGCAGCTTCGGCTCGCCCTTGTTCAGGCCGATGAAACACGGCGAGTTCTTGATCAGGAACTTGGGCTCGGGCTTCTTGGGCGGATTCCTGGCAAGGATGGCGGCGGCCACCACGTTGCCGGTGGCCACCAGCTGCACCTGGCCCGAGAGGAAGGCGCTGATGGTGCCGTTGTTGTCTTCGTAGCGTTTGATGGTGGCGGTGGGCGGTGCCACCTTGCTCAGCTCCAGGTCTTCCACCGCGCCGCGCGTCACGCCCACGGTCTTGCCGGCGAGTTCGGCTGCGCTGGCGACCTTCTGGTCGGCCGGGCCGAACACGCCGTTGTAGAAGGGGGCGTAGGCCTCGCTGAAGTCGATGGCCTTCTCGCGCTCGGGGTTCTTGCCCATGCTGGAGATCACCAGGTCCACCTTCCTGGTCTGCAGGTAAGGCACGCGGTTGGTGCTGGTCACCGGTACCAGTTCCAGCTTGACGCCCATCTTCCTGGCGATCAGCGCGGCCACGTCGATGTCCAGGCCTTGCGGCTTCATGTCGGCGCTGACCGAACCGAAGGGCGGGAAGTCCTGCGGCACCGCAACCTTGAGCACGCCGGCCTTGACCACGTCGTCGAGCGCTTCGGCGCTGGCGGCGCGCATGGTGAACGCGAGGGCGGTGGCGCCAAGGCCGAGGAGGATTCTGGAGAGCTTCATTGCGTGTCCTTGCTAGCTTGCCGTTTGGGTTGGGTGAAGAGGAAATCGGAAATCGGTCGGAGGGCGGGCGCTCACGCGCCATGCCCGAGCGGGCGCAGCGCCTGGCGCAGCGGATCGGGCCGGTCGTCCGGCGTGGCCGCGCTCAGCCCGGCCTCCACGTGGCCGAGGTGCGCGTCCATCAGGGCGATGGCTTGTTCGGTGTCGCCGCGGGCCAGTGCCGCCACGATCTGCGCATGGTCCGCGCACGAGGCATGGGCCTGGTGGCTGGACTGGTAGCGCATGGCGATCAGGGTGGTGCGCGCGGTCAGGTCGCGCAGCGTATCGGCCAGCAGCACATTGCCCGCGCATTCGCCCAGGCAGACATGGAAGTCGCCCAGCAGGTAGCTGCGCAGGGCTGCGTCGTCGGCGCGCAGTGCGCGCTCTTCCTGCGCCACGTGTTCCTGCAGGCGGCGGATGGCTTGCGCGGTCAGCGGCGGGGCGTAGCGCAGCAGGCCGAGTTCGATGGCGCGCCGCGCGGCAAAGGCCTGCCGGGCTTCCTGCCGCGAGGGCTCGATCACGAACCAGCCGCGCCGGGCCGACACCGTGACGATGCCGCGCGCGGCCAGCCGCGTGAGCGCTTCACGCACCAGCGTGCGGCTCACACCGAACAGGCCGGCCAGCGCTTGCTCGCCGAGCCGCGTGCCGGGTGCCAGGCGCTGGGCCAGGATCGATTGGGTGATGCGCTCGGCGATCTCGGCCGAAGACGCGGTGCGGGCCGCATCGCCACCGCCGCCGCGAAGCGCGGACGGCAGGGCGGAGTCGTGGTCGAGAACTGGCGTGGAGAAGGTCATGCCAGGCTGTCATGCAATAGGTATGCCAGCCTGATATACAAGCGCCGTGCGCATGTTTTGTACGCAAACATGGCATGCGCTGCATGTGGCCGCGCACCAGTCGGGCGCAGCGGGGGATGCATCGGCGGGCGCGGTGCACGCCGATGGTGCGCCCGCGCCCGCGGCGGCCAGGTCCTACCAGCCGCCGCCCAGCGCCCGGAAGGTGGCCA
The DNA here is from genome assembly GCF_056397305.1 of Cupriavidus sp. 05N40. Classification (NCBI taxonomy): domain Bacteria; kingdom Pseudomonadati; phylum Pseudomonadota; class Betaproteobacteria; order Burkholderiales; family Burkholderiaceae; genus Cupriavidus; species Cupriavidus sp. 05N40. The sequence continues at coordinate 9,482 of NZ_JBFTND010000109.1, read as the reverse complement.
CCGCGGCACGCGCATTGTCGGCATGCACGCGTGCCTGCTGGTCGCGCGCAGCCAGCAGCTGGCGCTCCTCGTCCAGCACTTCGAACAGGCTCACCGCGCCGCCCTTGTAGGCATCCTCGGAGGCGCCGCGCGCGCGCACGTGGGCGTCGATCTCGGTGGTGAGCTCCTTGCCCTGCGATTCCAGCTCGGTGAGCGTGACGACGGCGTTTTCCACGTCTTCGGTGGCGCGCAGCATGGCCTTGCGATAGTTGACCAGCGCCTCGGCGTTGGCGCCCCTGGCCTGCGCCACTTCGGCATCGACCCGCCCGAAATCGAACAGGCGCCAGCGCAGGCCGGCCACCGCCGCTGGCTGGAAGGCCGCGGCGGAGAACAGCTTGCCGGTGCTGAGGCTCTCGAAACCGAGCAGGGCGGACAGCGACAGCTTGGGGTAGTACTCCGCGGTGGCCGCGCCGATGCGCGCGCTGCTGGCCGCCAGCCGGCGTTCGGCGGCAATCACGTCGGGACGGCGGCGCAGCAGGTCCGCGGGGCCTTGCGCCACCGAGATGGCGGGCACGGCCAGGCTGGCTTTTCCTCCGGGGCCGGCCAGTTCCGCGGCGTAGGTGCCGGGCTGCGCGCCCATCAGCACATCCAGCCGGTTGAGCTGGGTCTGCAGCTCGATGCGCAGCGGCGGGATGGTGACGCGCGCCTGCGCCACTAGCGCTTCGGCCTGCGCGACTTCGCGGCTGGAGGACAGGCCGTCGTTCAGGCGCAGGCGCACCAGTTCGAGCAGCTTGCCGTTGGTATCGACTTGTTCCTGCGCGATGGCGATGCGCTGCTGCGCGCCGCGCACGCGGAAATAGGCATCGGCGGCTTCGGCGGCAACCGAGACGCGCACGCCGAGTTGCTCCGCCTGCGCGGCCTGGGCTTCGGCGTCGGCCGCTTCGGCGCCGCGCCGCAGGCCGCCGAACAGGTCGATCTCCCAGCTCGCGCCGGCACCGACGTCATAGAGCGTGGGATTGCGGTTGTAGCCGGGGAACTGACTGGCGATCTTGCCAAGCGGGCTTTCCAGCGACTGGCGCTCCTTTACGGCCTGGGCCGACAGGCTGCCTTGCGGCAGCAACTGCGCACCGGCTTCGGCCGCCGCCGCGCGGGCCTGCTGCACGCGCGCCAGCGAGGCGGCCAGGTCCAGGTTCTGGTCGAGCGCGCGCTGCACGATGCGGGTCAGCACGGGATCGTCGAAGCCGGTCCACCAGCTATCCAGCGCCGGTGCCGGCAGCCTGGTTTCACGCGCGGCGAGCGCGTCTGCCTGCGCATAGCCCGCCGTGGTGGGAACGGCGGGCTGCCGGTAGTCCGGCCCCACCGCGGCGCAGGCCGCGAGACCTGCAGCGGCCAGGGCGGCCGCTGCCAGCCTGGCGTAGCCGAACGCCGGTGTCCGGGGTGACTTGAGCCCGGGGCGGGGCGAGGTTCGATCCATATCCATCTCCTTCTGCGAATCTGCAGCGCGGCGTCTTCGGCGCCTCGCAAACTTTGATCAACAAGTTACTTGCATGATGATATCTACCACTCTATACTAACTTTCATATTGATAGCAACATGATTTTCGGAGGCCGAGAATATGCGGAAAACACCGCTCGATACCGCCCCTTGTCCCATTTCCCGCAGCCTGGCGCGGGTGGGTGAGTCGTGGAGCATCCTGATCCTGCGCGAGGCCTTCTACGGCACCCGCCGCTTCGACGATTTCCAGGTGCAGCTGGGCATCGCGCCCAACATGCTGTCCCGGCGGCTCGAGTCGCTGGTGGCCGAAGGCCTGCTGGAGCGGCGCCAGTATTGCGAGCGGCCGCCGCGCTTCGAATACCTGCTGACGCCGCGCGGCCGCGAATTCTGGCCCGTGCTGCTGGCGCTGCTGAACTGGGGCAACCGTCACTACGCGCCCGAAGGCGAGACCGTGGTGCTGGTGGACCGCCACAGCGGCGCCACCGTCACGCCGATCCTGGTGGACGCCGCCAACGGGCGCCCCATTACGGAAGCAGACCATTTCGTCACGGCCGGACCGGCCGCGAGCGAGCGCCTGCGCTTCCGCCTGGCGAGGTCGGATGGCGCGCGCGCCGCCGCCTGCCCCGGCACCGCCACCGGCGCCGCAACCATCCCCGGCGACCCGCAGACCGCGGGCGTCATCTGAACGTGCAAGCAAGAGGAAGTGTCATGACCAGCGAAATCGCCGCCGACCGTGCCGGCTCGGATCCCGTTTCCGTCTCGAAACCCCGCATCAGCCGCAAGCGAGCTGTCGTGACCGGCGTGCTCGTCGCGGCCGGTGTCGGCCTGGCCGTCTACGGCCAGCACTGGTGGACCGAGGGGCGTTTCCTGCAGAGCACGGACGACGCTTATATCGGCGGCGAGGTCACCGTGGTCGCGCCCAAGGTGGCGGGCTACCTGGCCGAAGTGCGCGTGACGGACAACCAGCAGGTGCATGCCGGCGACCTGCTGGCCCGCATCGACGACCGCGACTACCGCGCCGCGCTGGCCAAGGCCGAAGGCGCGGTGGCCGCGCAGCAGGCGCTGCTGGCCAACCTGGATGCCACGCGCGCCCTGCAGGAGGCCGTGATCGGGCAGGCCCGCGCCGCGGTGACGGCGGTGGATGCCGATACCGTGCGCGCCCGCGAGGACCAGGCGCGCTACCAGAGCCTGGCGGCCAAGTCGGCGGTGTCGTTGCAGAGCTCGCAGAAAGCGGATTCGGATTTCAAGCAGTCGCTGGCCAATACGCAGAAGGCGCAGGCCAGCCTGCTGGCCGCGCAGCGCCAGGTGGACGTGATCGCCACGCAGAAGCAGCAGGCCCAGGCGGCGCTGGCGCAGGCCATTGCCGAGCGCGATATCGCACGCCTGAACCTCGGATACACCGAGCTGCGCGCGCCCATCGACGGCACCGTGGGCAACCGGCGCGCGCGCGTCGGCGCCTATGCCGCCAGCGGCACGCAACTGCTGTCGCTGGTGCCGGCGCGCGGCCTGTGGGTCGATGCCAACTTCAAGGAAGGCCAGCTGGCCCGGCTGCGCCCGGGCATGCGGGCCACGGTGGAGGCGGACGTGCTGCCCGGGCAGGTGTTCCATGGCCGCGTGACCAGCCTGGCGCCCGCCACCGGCGCGCAGTTCAGCGTGCTGCCCCCGGAAAACGCCACCGGCAACTTCACCAAGATCGTGCAGCGCGTGCCGGTGCGCATCATGCTCGACGAGACCGACACCAAGCTGGCCATGCTGCGTCCCGGCCTGTCCGTGGTGGCGGAGGTCGATTCCCGCGCCGACGCACAGGTGCAGCAATGAGCGGCGCCGCGCTGGCGGACGCGCAGCCCGGCGCCGCCGCCGGGCAATCCGCGCCGGTCCGCCCGCCCGCAGGGTTGCCGGACTTCTCGCCGGCGTCGATGACCACCGGCGCCAAGGTGTTCGCCTTCGCCACCATGTGCGTGGGCATGTTCATCGCGCTGCTGGACATCCAGATCGTCTCGGCCTCGCTGCGCGACATTGGCGGCGGGCTGTCGGCAGGCACCGATGAAACCGTGTGGGTGCAGACCAGCTACCTGATCGCGGAGATCATCGTCATCCCGCTGTCGGGCTGGCTGGCGCGCGTGATGTCCACGCGCTGGCTGTTCGCGGCGTCGGCCGCCGGCTTCACGGTGGCAAGCCTGCTGTGCGGCATCGCCTGGAACATCCAGAGCATGATCGCCTTCCGCGCCATGCAGGGCTTCCTGGGCGGCTCGATGATCCCGCTGGTGTTCACCACCGCCTTCATGTTCTTCACCGGCAAGCAGCGCGTGATCGCCGCGGCCACCATCGGCGGCCTGGCCTCGCTGGCGCCCACGCTCGGGCCCACCGTGGGCGGCTGGATCACGGACCACTTCTCCTGGCACTGGCTGTTCTTCATCAACCTCGTGCCGGGCATCTTCGTCATGATCGCGGTGCCGATGTTCGTGCGCGTGGACCGGCCCAACTGGTCGCTGGTGCGCGGCGCCGACTACCTCGGCATGACGCTGATGGCGCTGTTCCTCGGCTGCCTGGAGTACACGCTGGAAGAGGGCCCGCGCTGGGACTGGTTCGGCGACGACACCGTCCGCGCCACGGCGTGGATCGCCGCGCTGGCCAGCGTCGGCTTCGTGTGGCGCAGCCTGACCTACGCGAACCCGGTGGTGGACCTGCGCGCGCTCAAGGACCGCAACTTCGCGCTGGGCTGCTTCTTCTCCTTCATCGCCGGCGTGGGCATCTTCGCCACCATCTACCTGACGCCGCTGTTCCTGGGGCACGTGCGCGGCTTCAGCGCGCTGCAGATCGGGCTGGCGGTGTTCTCCACCGGCGTCTTCCAGGTCATGTCGATCCCGGTCTATGCCTTCTTCGCCAACCGCGTGGACCTGCGCTGGCTGCTGATGGTCGGGCTGGCCTGCTTTKCCTTCTCGATGTGGCAGTTCGCGCCGATCACCAGCGACTGGGGTGCCGAACAATTGCTGCTGCCGCAGGCCTTCCGCGGCATGGCGCAGCAGTTCGCGGTGGCGCCGGTGGTCACGCTGACGCTGGGCGCGCTGCCGCCGGACCGGCTCAAGCTGGCCTCGGGGCTGTTCAACCTGATGCGCAACCTGGGCGGCGCGATCGGCATCGCGGTCTGCGCCACCATCCTCAACGACCGCACCAACCTGCATTTCCTGCGGCTGGCCGAGCACCTCAACGCCGGCAACGAGGCCATGGCCGCGCTGCTGCAGTCGGCCAGCAGCAATATGGCTGCGTGGGGCTTCGACGCGCAAGGGGCGCAGTCCGCCGCCATCAGGCAGTTGTGGGCGCTGGCCTACCGCGAGGCGCAGACGCAGACCTTCGCCGATATCTTCATCGTCATCCTGGTGTGCTTCGTCATCGCCACAGCCATGGTGCCGCTGATGCACAAGGTGGCGCCGCCCAAGGCGCCGTCGGCCGATGCGCACTGAACGCGGCCAGGCGCAACGTCATCCATGCAAGGGACAACAACCATGCTCAAACGCCATCTGATTGCACTCGCCGGCGTGGCGCTGCTTGCCGGCGGCCTGGCCCCGGCGCGCGCCGGCGGGGACCGGCCGCAAAGCGGCAGCATCGCCTGCAGCCGTGCCGACAATATGTACTGCCGCGTGCCGCCCCGGCCCGGCGCGCCGCCGCCCAGGCCGGGGGCGGCGCGCGACCGGCCGGCTTCCTGAAACCGTAGGCGGCCGCCATTTTGGCTATCATGGTGAAAGTATCGTGATGCCAGCGGAGCCGTCGACCATGCAGAGAAAGACCTTCAGGGATATGCAATGCCCCATCGCCCGTGGCCTGGAACGGGTCGGCGAGTGGTGGAGCATGCTGCTGATGCGCGAGGCGTTCTACGGCTCGCGGCGTTTCGACGACTTCCAGAGGAACCTGGAGATCGCCCCCAATATGCTCACGCGCCGGCTGACGGCGTTGGTGGACGAGGGGCTGCTCGAGCGGCGCCAGTACTCGGAAAAGCCGCCGCGCTACGAATACGTGCTGACCCCGGTCGGGCACGATTTCCTGCCGGTGCTGCTGGCCATGCTGGCCTGGGGCAACAAGCACTTCGCGCCGGAAGGGCCGAGCGTGGAGCTGGTCGACAAGGACACCGGCAAGGCGGTCGAGCCAGTGCTGGTGGACCGCGGCACCGGCGAGCCCCTGAGCTTTGCGCGACATGCGCTGGTGCCGGGGCCGGCCGCGCAAGAGGGGATGCGCAGGCGGCTCGCCGCCGCGCAGGATTTTTTGTCCGGCGCCGAGCAGGCGCCGGACGAAGTTGCAGGGGAGGTCTAGCAGGCCGCGCGGCTGCCGCGCACCGTGCCCGCGCGGGCCTCCGCATCCGTTTGTTTCATTCATTTCATCGAAGCGGGGAACGTCATGAAGATTCTGGTCCTGGGCGCGGGCGCCATGGGCGGTTATTACGGCGGCCGCCTGCAGCAGGCTGGCGCGGATGTCACATTCCTGGTGCGGCCGCGGCGCGCCGAGGTGCTGGCCCGCGATGGCCTGGTGGTGCGCAGCGAGCTAGGCGATATCCGCACCGCCGTGAAGACGGTGCAGGCCGGCGATGTGGGCCCGGACTACGACCTGGTGCTGCTGGCCTGCAAGACCTACGACCTCGAAAGCGCCATGCAGGCGCTCGGTCCGGCGCTGGACGAGCGCGGCAACGGCACGGCCATACTGCCGCTGGTCAACGGCCTGCGCGCCTACGAAACGCTGGACGCGCGCTATGGCCGCGAACGCGTGCTGGGCGGCGTTTCCTACATCGCCACCACGCTCGAAGCTGGGGGCGCGGTGGTGCACCAGGGCGCCGGCGACAGACTGGTGGTGGGCGCGCGCGCCGAGGCCGCGCAGCCCCTGGCCCGCGCTTTCCATGAACTGGCCGCGGCCACGCCCGGCACGCGCGAGCTGTCGGCCAACGTCGACCAGGCGCTGTGGAACAAGTGGGTGATGATCGCGTCGGGCGCGCTGATGACCTGCCTGATGCGCGGCACGGTGGGCGAGATCGTGAAGACCGACGACGGCCGCGCACTGATGCAGCAGGCCATGGACGAATGCGCCACAGTGGCGCGGCTGTCGGGCCATGCGCTGCCCGAGCCGGTGCACAAGGCGATGGTCGAGCGGCTGCTGGACGCCAACTCGCCGTGGGCGGCCTCGATGATGCGCGATATCGCCCAGGGTGCGCCGCGCCTGGAAGCGCGCGACATCGTTGGCGACATGGCCAGCCGCGCCGAGCGCTTCGGGCACGCCGTGCCGCTGGTGCGCACTGCCTACGCCCACCTGCAGGTCTACGAGGCCCGGCAGGCCCCCCACGCCGCCGCCTGAGGCGCCGCTATCCCGCTGCAGCCGCCGCCTGCGCGACGGCGGCGCTGCGCCGCTCGCGCGCGGCCAGCCTGAACGCGCCCGGGCCCACGCCGAAATACGCCTTGAAGGCGCGCCCGAAGGCCGCCTCGGAAGCGTAGCCGCATTGTTCGCCGATATTGGCCGCGGACTCGCGGTCCTGGGTCAGCAGGCGGGCCGCCAATTCCATGCGCAAGGTGGTGACGAACTGCAGCGGCGTCTCGCCGCTGAGCTGCGTGAAGCGCCGTGCGAACGTGGCGCGCGACACATTGCACACCTGTGCCAGCGATTCCACCGACCACGGCTCGGCTGGCGCCTTCAGCACCGCGTCCACGGCCCGCGCCATGCGCGCGTCCGCCATCAGCGCCAGCACGCTGTGGGTCACGCCGCCCTGCGCGATCAGGGCGCGCAGCAGCAAGGTCAGCAGCGCCGTGGAGAGCTGCCCGATCACCGCGGTGCCGCCCGGCTCGGGTGCCTGCGCCTCGTTGCGCATCATGCCGATCATGGCATCCAGCCACGCGCAGTCGGCGCGCCCCGCGGTGGATATGCGCAGCACCGGCGGCAGGTGGCGCAGCAGCATGGTGCCCGGCAGGCCCAGCACGAAGGTGCCGCACAGCAGGTCCAGCTCAGGCCCTTCGCCCGGGATCCTCACCTCGGTCAGCATGCCGTTGAAGTGTGTCTGCCGCTCGCCCGGGGCGGCCTGGTCCCCGCCCTTGCCGGTATTGGCCCGCAGGCTGCGCAGCGTATGCGCGCTGCCGTGCGGAAACAGCAGCACATCGCCGGCATCCAGCGTCATTTCCTTCTTTCCGGCCTCGGCGATCGCCTGCCCTTCGAGGATGATGTGATAGGGCAGGTGTCCCGGCGGCGCCAGCACATGGTCCACCCGCCAGACGCCGGCAAAGTGGCAATGCAGGTCGACGGTTCCGGCGGGCGCCAGCATGCGGACGAGTTCGGTCAGGCTGTCCATGGCTTCGGGAGGGTAGAGGGTCCGGGCGAGGTGAGCTTGCTTGAGACGTTTGGGCAAGATATTGCGATCATTATATGCGGTAACGCGCAGTTTGGGCGCCTAGACTTCAGTCCATGGAAGCCGCGCAACAAACACCGCGCGGTCCATCAACCAACGCAAAGGAGTCCGTCATGTCCCGTCTTCACACCATCGCCCTCGACGAAGCCACTGGCCAGACCGCCGAATTGTTCGGCGCCATCAAGAAGGCCATCGGCAAGGTACCCAACGCCTACCTGACCATCGGCAGCAATGCCCCGGCCGTGCTGGCCAACGCGCTGCAGACTGGTGCGCTGCTGCAGAAGAATTCCACGCTGAGCGCGCGCGAAGTCGAAGCCATCAACCTCGCCGTCAGCGAAGCCTCGGGTTGTGACTATTGCGTGGCCGCGCACACCATGACCGGCAAGATGGCCGGCTACAGCACCGAGCAGACCCGCGCGCTGCGCGCCGGCGCCTACGCCGAGGACGGCAAGATCGACGCGCTGGTCCGCTTTGCGCTGACCCTCGTCAAGACCAGCGGCACGCTGCCCGCCAGCGCCGTGGCCGATGTGCGCGAAGCCGGCTACAGCGACCGCCAGATCATTGAGAGCATCCAGGCCGTCAGCGCGATCCTGTTCACCAATATGGTCAACCGCGTCAACGATACGGTGGTGGATTTCCCGAAGGTGGCGTGAGCAGGGCGGGAGGGCGCGCATGCCCTCCCGCTGCCGGTTTCCGGCGAGGCCCGGTGGCGTAGCGCTTCCGGGCCTTTCTGCTATCGGGATCAGCGCGTGGCGTTCAGCCCGTTGCGCCCGTTCAGGTGCCTGACCAGCCGTCCCAGCGTGGTGGCCTGGATCAGCAGGCTGAACACCACCACCAGGTAGGTCACGCCGATCAGCATCTCGCGCCCGTGGAACTCCGGCAGCGACAGCGCCAGCGCGATCGAAATGCCGCCGCGCAGCCCGCCCCAGGTCATGATGGTGGCCGAGTGCGGGTTGAGCCGGCGGAAGTTCTGCAGCGCCAGCAGCGGGATCGCCACGCTGATGCAGCGCGCCAGCAGCACCACGGGAATCGCCGCCAGCCCCAGCCACACGATATGCAGGTGCAGCGACAGCGCGATGATCTCCAGCCCGATCAGGCCGAACAGCACCAGGTTGAGCAGTTCGTCGAGCAAGCCCCAGAAATTGAACAGATGCTCGCGCGTCTTCTCTGACATCGAAGTGGCCGCGCCGTGGTTGCCGATCACCAGCCCCATGATGACCACCGACAGTGGCGCCGAGACATGCACCAGTTCGGCCAGGCTGTAGCCACCCGTGGCCAGCGCCAGCGTGATGAGGATCTCCACCGGATAGCTCTCGATGCCGCGCAACAGCAGCGACGCACCGTAGCCCAGCACCGCGCCCAGCACCAGCGCGCCCAGTACCTCGCGCACCAGCGCCATGGCCACGTGCGAAGCCGAGAACTCGGTGGCGCCGGTGGCCAGGCCGACCAGCGTGAGGAAGGCCACCACGGCGGTGCCGTCGTTGAACAGCGATTCGCCGGCGATCTTGGTTTCCAGGCTTTCTGGCGCACCGGCGTTCTTGAGCACGCTGAGTACCGCGATGGGATCGGTCGGCGAGATCAGTGCGCCGAACACCAGGCACCACAGCAGGCTGACGGGATGGCCCAGCCATTGCGC
>NZ_JBFTND010000108.1:0-24324 GCF_056397305.1 Cupriavidus sp. 05N40 | reverse complement strand
GCGATAACAGTTCCTGTCTTTCTTTCTTCGCCAACTTCACTGGCGTTGCATGGCGGCCTCGACTCATCCCGCCATGATATCCGAGGCGATTATTTATTCAAGCTATTTACGGGATGTTGTACTAGCGGTGCCGGGGAGGCGCCAGAACGAATCGATGACGCCCTGAGGCGGCGCCGCTTCGTTGGAGTTTGACGCCGATGCCCCGGCGAAGGCGAGGCATTCACGGTCTGGGCGTTCCGCTCGAACTATGCCATTCTCAGCGCCACAATCAAGTCTTTTGCGATACGAGCAGATCGTTGATCAGACCGGTGTGCAGTTCGCCTGCGAGCCAGGGAGCGTAAGCCAGCATGCGCTGTAGCAACGGCAAGTTGGTTTTGACGCCAACAATGTCGGTTGCGGACAATGCCTCGCGTGCCAGCGCGATCGCTGCTTGCCGATCTGAAGCATGGACGATGATCTTGGCGATCATGGGGTCGTAGTAGGGACTGACCGTATTGCCTTCCGCATAGCCGGTCTCGACGCGAATTCCCGGGCCCGACGGCAGATGGAATACCTGCAGGGTGCCTGGCGAGGGGAAGAAGCGCACCGGATCCTCGGCGTAGATGCGCAGTTCGATAGCATGGCCCTCTACCCGAACCGGCGCGGACAGGACATCACGTAGATACTCCCCGGCGGCCAAGCGGATCTGGGCCTCGACCAGATCGATGCCGGTCACCGCTTCAGTCACAGCGTGCTCAACTTGCAGGCGGGTGTTCATCTCAAGAAAACTGTAGCTACCATCGCTGCCGCGCAGCATCTCGACCGTACCGATGACGTCGTAGCCCAGCTTGCCCAGCAGACGGGCCACCCGGTTGGCGATCTCGTCCGCTTCGCCGGGCGGCAGGGCCGGCGCACACGCTTCCTCGATGACTTTCTGGTGACGGCGCTGCACCGAGCAATCGCGCTCAAACAGATGGCGAGCGTTCCCGTGCCGGTCGGCCAGAATCWGGAATTCGATATGCCGTGGCCGTTCGAAGAGTTGCTCGAGATAGACATCGCCGTTGCCGAAGCTGCGTTGGGCCAAGGCCCGTGCGCGCGTCACCGCCTCGACCAGCGAGGTGGGGTCCTGCGCGGCGACCATGCCGATACCGCCGCCACCGCCGGCGGGCTTCACCAGCACCGGGTAGCCCACGGCTGCGCCGGCTGCTTCAATATCTCGGGGATCTTCGCCGACCACTTCAGAGGACCGGCACATTGGCATGCCATGCTCGGCCATCAGCGTACGCGCCCGCGTCTTATGGCCCATGGCATCGATCCAGTGCGGGCTCGGGCCGATGAACGTCAGTCCGGCAGCCTCCACGCTTCTCGCAAAGCCTGCATTTTCGGACAGAAAGCCGTATCCGGGATGCACGGCATCGGCGCGCGAGCGGCGCATCACGTCGAACAGGGCGCCTTCGTTTAGATAGCTTTGCACTGCCGGCCCTGGGCCAATGCAGTAAGCTTCATCCGCCTGTTGGACGTAAGGAAAATCGCGGTCGGCTTCGGAGTAGACTACGACCGAGCGCAGCCCCATTCGTTGCAGGGTGCGCAGCACGCGGGCAGCCACGGCCCCCCGGTTGGCAATCAGTACGGTTCGCATGGATTGGTCTCCTTTAGTAGCTGGTGGGCCAGGTGCGCATGAGGTGCTGACCCACGCCTCCAGTGAGCCGCAGCCGGTGTACTTCGAGCAAGCGCGACAGCGTTTGGCGCGTATCGACCGGGTTAATGACCATGTGCGCCGAGTAAGCTGCGCCCATGTCCCAGGCGGAGGTGTCGCTCTCCATCTGGCGCAGGAGGGTGGCGTAGAGTTCGGGGTCATCTTCTTGCTTCACGCCATGCACGATAGTGACGCCAGAACGCGGGTCCATGAAATTGACTTCGGCGGATACCCAGGCAATCAACTCGTCGGCATTACCGGCGCCGCCCATGTTGAGCACGGCCTGACCATACGATTTGCGCATAATGATGGCAATCTTCGGCACAGTGACCAGCGAGAGGGCATTCATCCAGTTCATCACCCTGCCGACGGCGCCGCGGCGCTCGCCTTCGATGCCGATCAGGAATCCCGGCTGGTCAGTCATGAAGACCAACGGAATATTGAACGAATCGCACAGCACCATGAAGCTGGTTGCCTTGTTGCACGCGTCGACATCGATAGCGCCGCCTTTGGCGATCGGATTATTGGCGATGACCCCCACACTTCGACCGTCGATGCGGGCCAGTGCCGTCACCACCGACTTGCCGTAGCGGGCCTTCAGTTCGAACATGCTGCCCTTGTCGACGATCAGCGGAATGATCTTGCGCACGTCGTAGACCCGAGTGCGGGACTCGGGAACGATGTCGAGGATGCGATGCGCTTCATTGCCAGAGCCTGCGGGCACCGGGTGCACCGGGGGGGCTTCGTTGTGGTGGCTGGGCAGGTAGGACAGAAAGCGTTTGACCGCATCCAGAGCCTCTTCATCTGTATCGGCTGCCATGTCCACAAGGCCCGATACGCCAGTCAGCATCTCCCATCCGCCCAAAGCCTCAGGATCGACTTCCTCGCCGATCGCCATTGAGGTGAGCTTGACACTGGACACGGCCATGACGGCGCCCTTGCGCATGACCGAAAAATCCGCCAACGCTGCATACCAGCTTGATGAGCCATAACAATGTCCGAGCACGGCGGAGGCCCACGGGGTCTCACGAGTGCGCAGGTATTGCGTTGGACGGTCGCCTGAGCCAATGCCGCGTGCGCCCATGGTATCGGGCATGCGAGCGCCAGTGGACTCGCCGAGAAAGACCATTGGCAGGCCGCGCCGGGTCGCCATGGATTTCATATGCGCGATCTTGTTGCCATTGACAGTGCTGCTCGACGCGCCAAGCACCGTGAAATCATTCGAAACCAGGGCGACGTCGCGGCCATCCAGGCGCGCGTAACCAGCGATCTTGCCATCGGCGGGGGATCGGTCGCGGACCTCGGGCCGGTACGATGTGGCAAGCAGGCCAGATTCCAGGAAGCTGCCCGCGTCCACCAGGTAATCAATGCGCTCGCGTGCGTTCATGACGCCTGCGGCTTTGCGGTGTGCAAGCTTTTCCTGGCCACCCATCTGCCGGGCGCGCGCCTCGCGTTGTGAGAGTTCGTCGATCAGCGATTCGAATGCCATTCCTGTGTCTCCCCTGTTGCTCATCGTTTGAAAAGTGCCGGGTTTGCTGCGACGAACCGGCTGGCGGAGGCGCCTTCGGTGACCAGCAGTGCGGCCAGTTCCGCCGGAGTCGACGCCTCAAGCTGGTAGCCCTCGCTGGTCAGTTGCCTGTTGATCGCGGGATCCTCGACAAACTGCCGGGACAGGGCAGCCATGCGCGAGATAATCCGCTCCGGCGTTCCAGCGGGAGCGAATACGCCGTACCAGTTCGAGAAAACCGCGTCAGACATGCCGCTCTCCTTCAGAGTCGGCACATCGGGGAACGCCGCGCTGCGCGTTGCCGAACTGACCGCAAGCGGCCGCAGCTTGCTACCGCGCACGAATGGGGCCAGTACCGGTACGTTGGCAATCACCATATCCACCTGCCCACCTATGGCATCGCCGGAGGCCTGCGCGCCCCCCTTGTAAGGAACATGGTTAAGGCGGATCTTCGAGCCTGAGTTGAGCAACCCTACCTGCAGTACTAGCGAGGCGCTGGAGATCGAGTAGCGCTCGGGATTGCCGCGGGCCAGCGTGATCATGTCCGTGATACTTGACGCCGCAAAATTGTTGTTTGCGGCGATCAGGCACGGCACGCGGGTCAGCAGGCTTACCGGCGCCAGTTCCTTCTGTGGGTCGAATGTCGGAACGGGGCCGGTAAACCGGTTGGTAGCCAGGCCGTCGATGCCGATCAGGAATGTATAGCCGTCCGGCTCGGCCTTGGCGACTAGCTCGCTGCCGATGTTGGTTGAGGCGCCCGGGCGGTTCTCCACCACCACGGCCTGCGCGAGCTTCTTGCGCAGGAACTCCGCATACTCGCGTGCCAGCCTGTCATTGGTTCCGCCTGGCGCGTATGGCACGACAAGACGAATAGGCTTCGCTGGCCAGTCCTGCGCGGCTACGTGTCCCGTTACCAGGCTGGCAACGATCAGTGCTGCAAGTCCCCACAATCGCATCCTCATGTTGGTGTCTCCCAGGTGGTGAAAGCCAGCGTAGAAATGGCGTCACATAATGTCAAGTTACTTTACTAATGCAGCGTGCTACCTCCGTGTGTGTCGTCCTGCGGCACCACGCTCCGGGCCGCGAAAGATCTTTACATCAACCGATGCAAAATGGTCTGTCGCTCGTGAACCAGAAGCTGGCCGGCTGTCGTTTCGTAACGGTTCTCTGTATCGAAGACCAGCATGCGCTCTCCGCGACGGCCTGTCCTGCACCGCACGCCGGCCAGCCGACTGCTTGCCTGAACAATGTCACCCGGCCTCGCCAGAGCGTGAATGCAAGCGGTGGTGCCACCATTGAGCAACCCTTGGGGCGCCAGGCTGAAGCGTTTGGCAAACGTGCGGCCGACCTCGCATACCGCTTCGCGTCCCAATGCGCCTGGCTCCGTGTCGAGTTCATGCGCACCTGCCGGCCAGGACATCGCGTGCACCGGAAACAGGGCGGGAGCGACCAGGCCGCCGTGGACGCTGCTGCGCGCGGCGTGGGGATCGTGGTGATACGCGGGCAAGCCCATCACTGCTTCGGCGAATAGGCGCAAGCGGCCGGCTTCCACTGGGTTGAAGGAAACAATATGCTCGATCTCCGTGCCGATGTGGCGTCGGATCGATGCCGGCACATTTTCGTCGACGCCTTGCGATGCAATGCCCATTTGCAGTGGCTCGCGCGGCTCGATATAAAGCGTCGGAAGCGTTTGCGGTTTGTCAGCGTTGCTGACGGGCAGCAGAACCGTGGCAGTGCCTTCGGTGGTCGCGCTTCCAGTATCCACGTTGAACAGGTGCAGGTCGAGATGCACCGCAGTCACCCTTGCCTGGTGCTCCACAGCGCGAACCTTTCCTTCGCCGCGCAGCCGCTGGCCGACCAGGTCGGGACTACGGAAGCGGCAGGCAAGCCGCCACAGCCAGCTGTGTTCTCCATAAGCGCTTGTGGCGAGTTGCGCAAGGAACTGCTGCTTCAGCGCGCCGTTGATGACCGTGTCGGGAAGGTCTGCAACGTCCCGGGCATAGGCCCGGTCATAATGGATCTTGTCCCAGTTTTCCTGGGCGGCGCACCAGCGGACGATGTGGCTCGATGTGAGCGCGCCCTTATCGAGCGTCGGTAGGGCGGTACCGGGGCGAGAATATTCTGCGGACATTCTGTCAACCTGCTTTACCATGTGCACGCGTCAATCGGTTTCTGGAGATTCGATGATCGGTAACAAGCAACTCGCACGGTTGCAACGTTCGCGGCAACGTGGCTTGAGCCGATTGCTTCTGCTGGCGCGGCGCAACTTCCTCGCCCGCGTGTCGGCGTCACTCGAGGGCTCTGGCCTGCCGGCCGTGCCGGATGCCTGCGTGATGGTGCTGCCCTACATCGACCTGGACGGTACACGCAGTACCGTGATCGCCCAGCGCGCCGGTACCACGCGGCAGGCCGTCTCGCAGGTGGTGGCCACGCTTGAGCAACTGGGCCTGGTCAGAAAGCACGTCGACGAGGCGGATGCGCGCGCGTTGATCGTCGCCTTCACGCCCGCTGGACTGGACTACCTTGTGCAAATGCATGCCGTGATCGATCGGATTGAGCAGGAGATTGCGCAGAGCATTGGCAACCGCGAAATGGAAATCGTACGCCGCACACTGGAGCTGATGGCGTACGGCGGGCAGGACGGATGAGGCTGTTCCGGCCGCGCGCTGCACGCCATCGTTGCGCTAAGGCCGGACGCCAGGTTTCAGCTTCGGCCCAAGCGTGGTCTTCAAGGCAATTTGCGCCGCATCGATGAACCGGCTCAGGGTGTAGCGGGTTTCGCGCGGGTCGATGATGTCTTCCACGCCAAAGGCTTCCGCGGTGCGGTAGGGCGAAGCGAGCTGGCGCAGCCGGTGCTCGATCTCGCGTTCCTTGGCCGCTGGATCCGGCGCATCAGCGATCTCCCGGCGAAATGCCGCAGCCACACCACCTTCGATCGGCAGAGACCCCCATTCCGCAGTCGGCCATGCCAGCTTGAGTCCCAAGCCATTCTTGTCAGTCGCGGCCATGCCGGCCATGCCGTAACACTTGCGGATCACAACCGTGGCGATTGGCACAGTGGCCTGAAGACTCACGAAGACGCTGCGCATACCTTCCCGCAAGGTACCTTGCGCTTCGGCATCGCGGCCCACCATGAAGCCTGGCACATCCACCAGGAAGACCAGCGGGATATGGAAGGTGTCGCAGAGTTCGATGAAATGCGTTTGCTTGCGTGCAGCTTTGGCATCGATAGCGCCGCCATAGGCCATGGGGTTGCTGGCCACTACGCCTACCACCTTGCCGTTGAGCCGCGTCAGGCACGTGATCACGGCTTTGCCATAAGTGGGCTGAATCTCGAAGAGAGTGCCGCGGTCGAAGACCATGCGGATGATCTTGCGCATGTCATAGGCCTTGCGGCGATCGGTCGGCACGATCGTCGCGAGTGCCTCGTCCCGTCGGTCGACGGGATCGTCGCAGGCGGTGACAGGCGGGAGTTCCCACACATTCTGCGGCATGTACGACAGGTAGCGCCGGATCATCTCGAAGCAGTCCGCCTCGCTGTCGACGGCGTTGTCGACCGCTCCAGCCAGGTCGACGGCAATCTTTGCGCCCCCCAGCTCGTCCTTGGAAATTTCTTGGCCGAGCGAGCGCTTCACCACCGGTGGTCCGGCTGCGAAGATCTGGCTGGTGCCGTTGACCATGACCGACCAGTGCGAAAGGATGGCCCGCCCCGCCGGCCCGCCTGCCGCGGTTCCCAGCACGGCACATACCACGGGGACTTGGCCGAGCAGTGCCGCGGAGGTTTCAAAGCCATGAACTCCCGGGAAGACGGTATGGCCGCGCTTCTGCGCGGAGGTGACACTACCACCCACTCCATCGATGAGATTGACCAATGGAATCTTGTAGTGGAGGGCGAGTTCCTCCACGAATCCGCCCTGTCCGCCTTTCTTGCGGTCGCCGCTCCAGCTTGCGCCGCCCCTGACGGTGTAGTCCTCGCCGCCGATGGCGACCGGCCGGCCGTCCACCGTTGCCAGGCCCATCACATACGGCGCGGGCGTGACCTTGACCAGCACGCCGTTCTCGTCGTAGTGGCCCTGGCCAGTCAGCCGGCCGACCTCATGGAACGAGTTGGCATCCGCGAGCGCATCGATGCGCTCGCGCACGGTCAGCTTTCCGGCGGCATGATGCCGCTCGACGGCCTCGGAGCCGCCCAGCGCAAGGCTAAACTCGCGTCGCCGCTCGAGCTCGAGAAGGTCTTCCGAGGGAATTGTTTGACTCATGTCCATCGCCATCTCCTCAGGCCGGTTCGACCACGGCAAGTATTTGTCCCTCGGCGATGGATTCGCCCTCCTTGACCAGCACCTCGGAAACCTTACCTGCGTGCGTGGCTTCGACCGGGATCTCCATCTTCATGGATTCAATGATGAAGAGCACGTCGCCTTCATCCACGGTCTGCCCCGATGCGCATTCGCATTTCCACACCGAACCGACCACTTCAGATTTCACATTGACACTCATGAGTCCATCCTTTTCTTTCGGCAGAGAGAAAGTACAGAGGTTGGGAATTCCGGGATCAACGGGCCAGCTGCTCGTCGAAGATGACGCCCCGTGAGTGCAGGCCCGCCAGTGATTCCGCGCTCATGCCGAGCATGCGGCGCAGCACCGCTGCCGTGTCGGCGCCGGTGTCGCGGCCCAGCGTGTCCACATGGCCTGGCGTATCGGACAGGCGCGGCGTCACGTTCGGCACCGCCACCATGCCAAGCCGGTCATGGGGCCGGCGCGTGATGGTTTCACGAGCGCGGAAGTGCGGGTCGGCGAAGACATCGTCGATGTTGTAGATCTTCGCGTGCGGAATATCGTGTGCGGCCAGCAGGCGGTGAGCTTCCTCATAGCTGCGTGCGCCGACCCATTCCTGCACCAGGGCATCCACTTCATCGCTGTGCTGGCTGCGCAGCCGGTTGCTGACGTAGCGCGGGTCGTCTGCCAGCCCGGGAGCGCCAAGTGCGGTGCACAGGCGGCGGAAGATAGGATCGGCCAATGCTGCCACGTGGATGAAGCAGCCATCGGCTGACTGGTACAGGTTGTTAGGGCTGGAGCCTGGCAGGCGCGATCCGGCACGCTCCGCGACCACCCCGAGCTGGTCGTAGGCCATCACATGGGGTTCCATAAAGCTGAACGCGCATTCCGCCAAGGCGGTGTCTACGATCTGGCCCTTGCCGGTGCGGTGCCGAGCCTCCAGTGCAAGCATGCCGCCGAAAGCGCCATACAGTCCGGTGACGTAGTCCGACAGGGAGGTGGCCACGCGTGCCGGCGGCCGGTCCGGATCGCCCGTGATGGAACGGAGCCCGCTGAGGGCTTCGCCGATGACGCCGTAGCCTGGTTGCCGGCTGTACGGGCCATCCTGGCCGTAGCCACTGATGCGGATCATAATGAGGCCGGGATTGGACGCGCTCAGCGCCTCGTAAGACAGGCCCCAGCGCTCCAGCGTGCCGGGCCGGAAGTTCTCGATGACGAAGTCTGCCTTGTCCACCAGCTGGCGCAGCAGCGATTGCCCCTCCTCGTTGCGCAGGTCAACCGAGATCAGTTCCTTGTTGCGGAACATCGACAGGGCGTAAAGCGAAACGCCGTCCTTGTGGCTGCCCATCGAGCGCAGGGCATCACCGTCAGGCGTTTCTACCTTGATGACACTGGCACCGAAATCCGCCAGCAGCCTGCCGCAGAATGGGCCGGCGACGGTGGATCCCAGTTCAATCACCGTGTAGCCGGAGAGGGGCTTGAGGCTTGCATCACGTTGCATGTCGGGACTCTCTGGAGCGCATCACTGGGGGGCGGTTACGTTGGCGGTCCTGACGACATCGCGCCACAACGCCACCTCCTTGTGCAGCATGTCGCGGAATCCCGCAACGCTACCGCCGCTCAGGTCGAGGCCACCGGCGGACTGCAGCCGCTGCCGTAACTCCGGGGAGGATTTGAGCAAGTCGTTGAATTCGCGGTTGACTCGCGCCACAATCTCCGGCGGCATGTCTTTCGGACCCATAAGGCCGAAGAACAGGCTGCCGTCGTAACCTTGCAGGCCGGCTTCTGCGAATGTCGGGACGTCTGGCGCAAGTGGGGAACGTGCCTGGCTTGAAATGGCGAGCGCACGGACGCGCTTGGCCTGGATGTTCGGCGCAGCGAGCAGGATGGTATCGGTCACCATATCAATCTCGCCGCCGAGTAGCGCGGCAATTGCCTGCGCGTTGCCCCGGTACGGCACGTGCGTGTACGACGTGCCGGTGAGCGTCGCCATATACTCGGTGGTGAGGTGGGTGGAGCCTCCTACGCCGGACGAGCCATAGTTGACTTTCTTCGGATGGCTACGCGCATAAGCGAGGAATTCCGCCAGGGATTTGGCGGGAAAGCCGTTGTTCACCAACAGGACGGTTGGCAGGCGGCCAATCAGCACGATGGGCGTGAGGTCCTTCTCAATATTGAACGAAAGCTTGGGGTAGACCGCCGGGTTGACGGCAATGGCACTGGAAACTGTCAGCAGGGTGTAGCCATCGGGTGCAGCGCGCGCGACCGCTTCAGCGGCTAAGCTGCCGCCTACTCCGGTCTTGTTTTCCACCACGATCGACTGGCCGAGTCGCTCCGAGAGGTGCTGCGCCACTACGCGCGCCACAATGTCCGTCGCACTGCCTGCGGAAAAGCCGACATACATCTTGATGGGGCGGCTCGGGTACTTGTCTTGCGCATGTGCCGGCGCGGGGGAAAGGGCCAGCCCGGCGAGCGCCAGAGCGGCTGCGCCTACGGCGCGATGGACGAACGACAGCATCGGGCAGGTCTCCTTTTCATTTTTATGGTCTTCTAGTGGTCAAACAATAAACTTGCGGTATTTGCTGAGATACTCCGCGGCTTCGCGCAGGCTTTGCCGGCGAATCGCCTCAGCTTTCTCTGCGTCGCGCTCCCGAAGCGCGGCCAGCACTGCCCTGTGGTGGGCCAAGCCCAGCTTGGCTCGGCCAGGCAGCACGATGGCGCGGCGAATCACCGCCTGCGTGCGCTCCATAATGGAATCCAGCATGCCTTGGATAATGGGATTCCCGGCGTTCTTGACGACGCGCTGCCGGAAGCGGTCGTAGCCATCCAGGTAGAAGTCGAAGTCGCCATTGTCCAGCGCGGTTTCCATCGGGGCGCCGAACAGTTCAATCAGGTCGTCCCATTCGCCAGGGGGAGCGAGTTGCGCGGCGAGCCGTACGCTCATGCCTTCGAGCGCCTCACGCGCACAGTAGATCTGCAGGATCTGTTCGAAGCTGATGCGGGTTACGATCGCCCCCCGGTTTGGAATCCTCTCAACCAGCCCGTGCTGTTCCAGCGCAGCAAACGCCTCGCGGATGCGCGGGCGCGTCGTGCCAAATTCCTGCGCCAGCTCTTGCTCAACCAGTTTCGTTCCCGGCAATAGATCGTGCCGTGCGATGCGCGCGCGCAGCTCCGCCGCGACGTCTATCGGGGAGGTTGCCTTTGCCGGGCCTCGGTCGGCTTTCTGGCCCGGTTCTTCCTGCTTACGGATGGTTCTTGCTGCCACGCTCATTAGTGCTCACCTCGTTATGTTGGATCAACTATAGGTCGCCACTCTGGAACAGTAAACCAATTTGTAATCTAGTTTGTAATCCAACTTGGTTACATAGCAGGATGCGCGGTGGGAAGAGCCTTTCTACGTGTTGGGCGCCAAGTGTTGCCGATCATTAATTCCGGCGGACCTTTGCGAAGCTTGACCGTTACGCACGGCATCCAGCGCAACCACGCACTGACGTGGACAGCGCTCGCTCCGCGGTGCGTACCTTTTGCCGAAGAAGAATGCAATTAATCGCCAGGATTTCTGACCCAACCTTAAACTGGGGTTTGGCAACACGGGGCCACCTGCCAGCGGAGCGCTGCGCGAATGTTCCGAGGGGGTGCCTGCACCGAAGTCCAACGGACCCGTATCCTGCTTCGTGTGGGTTTGCTCCACGGTCACCTGTTCCGGCACATCACGGCCACGCAGATGCTGGAGAACGGGGCGGACCTGCGCTTCATCCAGGCGATGYTGGGGCATGCGGAGCTGTCGACCACGCAGATCTATACCCACGTGGCCATCCGGCAATTGCAGCAGGTGCATGCGACGACGCATCCGGGTGTCAGCCGGCGGCGTGAGGCGGATGGCGAGGGCGGTGAGAGTGCCGGTCTTGATCAGCCCGATGTCGAAGCGGTGCTGTGGGCGGCGTTGGCCGACGAGCGCGACGATTAGGATCCCCGCGTGCCCCGGGTTGCTTGCCGGATTCTATCCATGGTACTCAGTGCTATATTTAGCTAAATAAGACTAGGGCGTGCATGCGACTCTTTACCACCCGGCTGTTCGACAGTGGGCAGCCAAAGAAGGGGTGACCGATGCTGTGTTGCGCGTGGCAGTCGCGGAAATGGCACAGGGCCTCGTGGAGGCGGATCTCGGTGGCCACGTGTACAAGAAGCGGGTGGGGTTGCCGGGTCGCGGAAAGCGCGGCGGTGCCCGCACCCTGCTGGCATTCCGGATTGGGGACCGGGCGGTCTTCCTCTACGGTTACGCCAAGAATGAGCGGGACAACATTGACGCGCAGGAACTCAAGGCGCTGAAGCGGTTGGCCGCCGAGGTGCTGGGTTGGACTGAGGCCCAGTTGGACGTGGCCCTGGCGCAGGGCAAACTGATCGAGGTGGTGAACCATGGCTAGCAAATTGTTGAAGACCCTGAATGAGACCGCGCGGGACTTCGCGGACGTTGGGCTCATCGATGCCCAGACCATGCGCGAGTTCGACGCGCTGTGCCTGCCGCCGGTGCGGGACTACACGGCCGACGAGATCAAGGCGCTGCGGCTGCGCACGCGTGCCAGCCAGGCTGTGTTCGCGGCCTACCTGAACACCAGCCCGACGACCGTCCAGAAATGGGAGCAGGGACAGAAGCACCCGAGTGGCCCGTCGTTGAAACTGTTGAACCTGGTTGAGCGCAAGGGCCTGGAGGCCCTCGCCTGAGCCGCTGACAGCGGGATGATCGGCGGGGCAGGCCACCGTCATCATTGAAGCCCTACCTCCCTACCCACCACCATCCCTCTCCCTGGCGCATTGCGAGGCCGTGCTCGCCAATTGATCTGAAGCGCCGCCTCCCTTCATTCCTTAGCTGCCTACCCCTAAAAACGCACATCGGGGCCGTTTGCGCCAAACGGCCCGGAACTGCCATGTGTCGCTGCCTGCAAAGCCCTGCGACATAACGCGGGGAGTGGCCAAACGCAGGGGGGAAATGCGTCAGGAAAGGCCACGTACTGGGTCGAGCCATCGAAGTAGCGCCAGGCTTGCTAGTGCAGTTCCGGTTGGAGGCAGCAGGCATTCCGGTCACCGGCCTGTGCACGCACACCGCGCCGCAAGGGCGCGATCAGCCCAGTGCTCGCGGCGCTTAGAATTCGGCGGATTTCATGCTGATGTCATGCGAAAACTTGAGCGAAGTGATGCGCGTCTACCGTAAAGCGCCGAATGAGCATTGGAACTGCTTCGCCACGCTGCAAATGCGCGCCGTTTGCGGATGAGTCACACGGTTCGTCCCCAAGCCGGTCGCCCACGAGTGAAGGGCTGGAACCGGAAGTCGGGCGCAACGACTCTTGGCCCCGTGGGTGCCTGGCGCTTAGGCTGGGCAGAGCTGGATCTCAACAGTTTATTCAGACATAGCCTTATGAATCCCGGGGATCCATCTCATCGAGGCTACGGGCGTGCTTCGGCTAACGTGACACCCATTAGTCGGCCAAAGAAGATCCGCTGACGCGGACCCCAGCCCCGACGCTCTGATCGGCGACGGCCTTGCATCGAACCAAGCAGCTCCGCGAGCGGTCATCAATTATCGTGGTGGCGCTTGGTCGGCGCACGAACCCCGCGCCAACGGCTCGGCACCCTCATCACAGATCAGATCAGTTGGGCTTCGGCGTGGTCGCGGGGCGAGATAACGCTCGCGCCGCACGCTGTGCTTGCAGTCCCTGCGCCCGGGTCGCATCGGCCGGTGCAACGTGTCCCGCTGCCTGCCCCGTCAAATCTAAGCGCGCGGCACCTTCCACCAGGCAGGTCCAGTAGCGCGTGCCGCGGCACCAGGTGCGGATTGCATCGCGCAACACCGACTCCGTCAGGCCAAGTTCCTGCACGTGCGGGACGAGATCCTCAAAGATGCCGATCTTGAGCGGCACCTTGGGCGCAGGATTCTTCGGAAAGGTTTGCGGGAACCGTTTCTGCAATTTCACGATGGCTTGCAGCACCGGATCGACGGGCTTAATGGGTTTTGCTGGGCGGGCCGAAGCCTTCGGGGGGGCGCGACGCGCCTTGGCCGGTGGCGCGGCCTTGGCTTGCTTTGCCAGTTGTTCCTTCAGTGCCGCCAGTTGTTCGAAGCCCATCGCGCCCAGCCATTAAATACGAGCTGAGATTGTAGCAGTCCCTCGCAATTCGCCGTGCCACCCACGCCGCCGCGCGGCATTGGCCAAGCCGGGCGTCCTGGTCAAGGCGAGCGAGCACCCGTCATCCTTCGCGCGTCCAGCCGATCTGGTGCCGTTCCTGTGTGGCCTGATGGCGGACATCGTCCTCCGTATGCAGGTAGGCACTGGTGGTCGATATGGAAGCGTGTCCGAAATTGTCCCTCACAAACCGCAGGTCCACTTGCTGGTCGGTCATGTGCGACCCCGCGGTATGGCGCAACCAGTGCGCCGATGCGCTGGCCAGCACCGCGGCGCTCCGCACCACGTCCGGATCGCGACATGTTAGCCAGTCATCCCTTTCCGGCCGCGGCACCCTCACAAATCATCCGATTCCGTGCCCAGGGCATGGAATCGCCTTATCGGTGGGTGCATGATTAGAGAGACTATTCAGCATTGACGGGCTGCAACGCACTCCGATCATCCTCCTATGAGATCCCGATCACTATCACCCAGATGGAGTCGTKTCTATATCCTGGATGCGGAGAACCGGCCTGTCCAGGTGTTGGACCAGGACGAGTGGTCGCGCTGGATGGCTGAAAACGAACTGATCTTCCGCCGCACACTGATGGAAGACTGCGGCGTCGTGGTCACTACCCGTTTCCGCGGGGTGTCCGAGCCAGCACCTAAGGACACACCGCTGTTCGTGACTCGTGTTGTTGGGAAGGTGGCGGAAGAAAACGAGAGCTACGGAGCCTGCACGCTTGAAGAGGCGCTGGAGCAACATGAACTGCTAGTGCAGAAACTCATTCGCGCATTGCGCGCCGCTCATCGCTAGATTGAGCCAGGATTTGAGCCGGCGCGAAGGTGTTCGGAATCCATCTCCGCTTGCCTCAAGGCATTCCTGCCGCCCATGGCAAAACGGCGCACCTGAGCGGTACGCCGTTGGAAAATTCACAATCTCGTTGGAAATTCCGCGTCATGAAACGGGATGTTTTCCATAAGTTCTTGCCCCCGGCGGAAATAAGAGGAAGGGCCAGCAGGGGGGCTAGCCCTAACGTGTCCACCCAATCCGGTGGTGTTCCTGCGTGGCCTCATGGCGCGCATCGTCCTCCGTATGCAGATAAGCGCTGGTCGTGGCGATGGAAGCATGCCAGAAATTGTCCCGCACAAAGCGCAGGTCGACCTGCTGGTCCGTCATATGCGACCCCGCCGTGTGGCGCAACCAGTGCGCCGACGCGCTGGCCAGTACCGCGGCCCGGCTTTCCCACTCGGGGCCGCGCGCGCAGGCGCTCGGCAGCCATCCCGAACACCTCCTTCAGCACCAGGTGCAGCGCGCCGCGTGACAAGGGTTTTTCCTTGCCGATGATCGGCTGCTTCGACGCGAACTAGCTCAAATCTGCAATCTGCTTGTTTTGCGGATCGAATTGACCGGGTTGCTCAGTCTTGCGACCTTCATCTGGTTGTTCACTCTGGCGCTTTCTCGATGTTGTCGAGCGCTTTTTCGGGGCCAGAGGTACGGGGGCGTACTTCATGAGTGCCTTGTCGTTGCTTATGGTCTGCTGTTAGTTTAAGAATACGCTTTTGCGACTAGATTCCCAACAAGGGTTACTCAACTGGTGGGCGCCCGACCAACTCCCTGCCAGTTGCGCCCACTGCCGAGGAAATGGCCCTCCCTGTACTTCGATGCGCTCACTTATCGCCGCGACGCCAGGTGGCCGAGAAGGATCCATAATACGAAATCGGCATTCCTGGGCTGAAGGCACATGAGCCGATTAACGCAGGTGTTGCTTGAATATCACGAACGCAGCAAGCATCGTATCAACCGCTACGCTCCCGGCCCCGGAGGGCTCGACTGGGCAACCCAGCCAGACCCGTTCCGGGCGTTTCAAGGCACACCGCGGATTGCTCTGCCATTGGTCGCGGACACATTGGCCGCACGCTACAACGAGCTGCGCTGCGGCACTCTGCCTCCCGCGCAAAGATTCAGTCTTCGTACCGTGGCAATCCTGTTTGAACTTTCACTCGGCCTGTCAGCGTGCAAATCCTCCGGTGCTCAGCGATGGTCACTGCGCTGCAATCCTTCGAGCGGGAATCTGCATCCGACCGAGGGCTATCTTTTGTGTCCGGCTCTGCCTGGCTTGGCTGGCGGGGTCTACCATTACCTGAGCCGCGACCATGTACTTGAGCATCGCGCTGAAGTGGATGATCCTCGATGGACCGAGGCGTTTGCAGGCGGCGGTATCCTGGTCGGCATCAGCTCGATTCACTGGCGCGAGGCGTGGAAATACGGAATGCGCGCATGGCGCTACTGCCAGCATGACTGCGGCCATGCTATCGCGGCAGTGAGTTACGCCGCGGCAGCTCTCGGCTGGCAGACGCGGCTGGTGGAGGCGGCTGCGGATGACGCGCTGGCCGCATTGCTTGGATTGAACCGCCGCGAGGATTTTGGACCGGCCGAACCAGAGGTGCCGGATGCCCTGCTTTGGATCGGGAATCTTGAAGCACAGCCGGACCCTGGGTGCCTGCAGGCTGCTTTGGATAAGGCGCACTGGTACGGATACGCGAATCAACTAAGCACGGGACATGAGAGTTGGCCGGACATCGATTCGATCCATCGCGCCACGCACAAGTCTCGTACTCGCGAACCGAGCTCGCTAGATCCGGAGCCGCAACTGTGGTCCGCGACGCCCGCCCTTGATCTGAGCTTTGCCCGAATCGCTCGGCAGCGCCGCAGCGCTGTGAGTTTCGATGGTACGACGCGCATCACCGCCGCGGCTTTTTTCGCCATGCTGGCATGCCTGTTGGTACGTAGCGATGCGCCACCGTGGAATACGCTGATGTCTCCAGTCGCGGTGCATCCGGCGCTATTGGTGCACCGCGTAGACGATCTGGAGCCGGGCCTGTATGTGCTAGTGAGACATTCCGGGGCGCTGCCTAGCCTCAAGCAGGCTATGCGCCCAGAATGGCTGTGGCAAAAGACTGGACCGGTCCATCTGCCGCTCTATTTTCTGCTGCCTTACGATTTACGCGCGGTGGCAAAGTTGATCTGTTGTCACCAGGACATCGCCGCCGATTCCTGCTTTGCGCTGGGAATGCTCGCAAATTTCGAAATCGCCCTGAAGCAACCATGGCGATATCGCCATCTTTTCTGGGAATGCGGCATCCTTGGCCAGGCGCTCTATCTTGAAGCCGAAGCATCCGGAGCGCGCGCTACGGGAATTGGCTGTTTTTTCGATGATGAAATGCACGCCATGCTGGGAATCAAGGATCACGCTTGGCAAAGCCTGTATCACTTTACCGTCGGGGGCGCCGTGGTCGATCAGCGCTTGTCTACATTTGCACCGTATGAGGTTCAGCCTTGATTCGAAAGTGCTACGTTCCAATTCGTGGGACAGGCACCTTGGCAAACTGAAAGCACCGCCGTCCAGGCAGCGAGCACGGTGGTATCCGCTATGGGAGCGTTGCACAAATGGCGAGCAACGCTACAACTTATACCACTACAAGTGGAGCCTCTAACGTCTCTCTTTGGAGGTACCGCGATGACAGAATGGCAAACTAGTGCTAATCCGCGACGCGCCGACCGGGGGGTACTGAAATGCAGGTAGATCCGAAGCTTCGCCCCTGGTGGCTTGATACGCTCACGGCCGGGACGGCGGACCTCGCCGCAGCCGCCACGGGCTTGTCAGGTGCGCAAGCCCAAGCCCGGCTCGCCAAATACGGACCAAACGTGTTCCGCGAGCGGCGGGGACAATCGCTGCTGCTGCAGTACTTCACCCGCTTCAAGAATCCGCTTGTCATCATCCTCCTCGTCGCCAGCGCGGTGTCCGCATTTACCGGGGAGCTCACAAATTTTCTTATCATCAGCCTTATCGTTCTGCTGAGCGTCACTCTGGATTTTGTCCAGGAGTACCGGGCCAACGCGGCAGCGGATAAGCTGCGGCAATCGGTTTCCGTACGGGCAAACGTAATGCGTGATGGCGAATCGCTGGAGATCCCGTTGACCCAGGTGGTGCCAGGCGACCTCGTATTGCTTTCAGCAGGGGATTTGATTCCGGCGGACGGACGAGTGCTGGAAGCATGCGACTTCTTCGTTAAGCAGGCGCTGCTCACCGGCGAATCTTACCCGGTGGAAAAGCGCCCAGGCGTCCTGTCCGATGGTGCCGTGGAACTTCAGGAGGCGACTAATGCAGTGTTCATGGGCACATCGGTGATCAGCGGCAGTGCCCGGATACTTGTGATCAAGACGGGAGTCGCCACTGCTATCGGGGAAATCGCCGACAGCATTTCGCGCCAGCCACCACCGACGTCGTTCGAACTAGGTGCCCGCCGCTTCGGCATGTTGATCATGCGGCTGACCATCCTGATGGTCATGTTTGTCCTGCTCGTGAACACCTTGTTTCACAAGCCCTGGCTAGAGTCCTTCCTGTTCGCAGTGGCCCTGGCTGTCGGTTTGACGCCGGAACTGCTACCCATGGTGGTATCGGTCACCTTGTCGCGGGGTGCGCTGCGCATGGCCGCGCGGCACATGATCGTGAAGCGTCTGGCAGCCATTCAGGACTTGGGTTCAATGGATGTCTTGTGCACAGACAAGACGGGCACGTTGACCGAAGCGAAGATCCATATGGAACGGCATGTGGATGCGGATGGCCGTCCCTGCCAACGGGTACTGGAACTGGCCTATCTCAATAGCTTCTTCGAAACTGGATTGAAGAGCCCGCTTGACGAAGCCATTCTCGACCACCAGCATATTGCAGTCGGAAACTGGAAAAAAATCGACGAGATACCGTTCGACTTCGAGCGTCGCTGCGTCTCGGTGCTCCTGGATAACGGCGAGACACGCTGGCTGGTGGTGAAAGGCGCATCCGAAGAGATCGTGGGGCTCTGCACGCATTACGAAGCAGAAGATACCGCATGCCAGCGGCCCATAGACGAATCTGCCCTGGCCGGCATTCAAAACCAGTACCGCGCGCTGGAAAAAGAAGGTTTGCGGGTGCTGGGCATCGCCTGGCGCCAGGTGCGGCCTGATCATCCTCATGCCGTTGTGGGCGACGAAAAAGAGCTTATCCTGGCCGGGTTCGCCGCTTTCCTGGATCCCCCCAAGGAGAGCGCCGCGTCCGCCCTGGCCGCGCTCAAGAACTCCGGCGTCGCGATCAAGATCGTTACTGGTGATAGCGACCTGGTAACGCAACATGTCTGCACCCAGTTGAACATTCCGATCACGGGGCTCCTGACTGGCAAGGAGATTGCCCAGATGGATGACCATGCTCTGCGCGCCCGAGCGGAAACCGCGAATCTGTTCTGCCGAGTCAGTCCGGCGCAAAAGGACCGCGTGATCCTTGCGCTCAAGGCCCGCGGCCATGTCGTGGGCTATCTGGGCGATGGCATTAACGACGCGCCGTCCCTAAACTCCGCAGATGTCGGCTTGTCGGTGGACTCGGCCGTCGACGTTGCAAAGGAGGCGGCGGATATGATTCTCCTGAAACATGACCTGCATGTAGTCCACGCGGGCGTTCTGGAGGGACGACGTACCTTTGGCAATATCATGAAGTACATCATGATGGGGACCAGTTCTAACTTCGGCAACATGTTCAGCATGGCCGGCGCCTCGTTGTTCCTGCCTTTCCTACCGATGCTGCCGACACAGATCCTGCTCAACAACATACTCTACGACATATCGGAAGTCCCAATTCCACTCGACGAAGTGGACGCCGTGGAAATTGTTGCCCCCCATGTGCTGGACTTGAATTTCATCCGCGACTTCATGCTGGTGATCGGCCCGATCAGCTCGCTTTTCGATTTTCTGACCTTCTACATCTTGATGGCCGTTTTGCAGGCGAACGAGCGGCAGTTTCAGACCGGCTGGTTCATTGAGTCGCTATGCACCCAGGTGCTGGTGATTTTTGTAATCCGCACTCGTGGCAATCCCCTCAAGAGCCATGCCCATCCTCTGTTGACGGCAACGTCGCTAGCGGTTGTGACCGTCGCGGTAGCGTTGCCGTTTACACCAATGGGATCGCACTTCGGATTTGTGCCACCACCTGTGCGCTTCTATTTCATTCTCGGTGCCATGGTGGTTGCATACCTGTTTCTCGTCGAGTTGGCCAAGCAGGGCTTCTATCGATGGTCAGCGGCGGCGAGGCGTCCGCGCAGATCTGCCACCTTGGTTTAGTCCGCTAGCCCGCGGGGTCAAGAGCAGTAGTTCGGCGCCCCTTGCGGGGCTTCCGGTGGTGGTGCGGYATTGCGCGTACACTCAAAATACAGGGACCATCATCGGAGGTACATCATGATCCATCACAACGATGAGCCTACTTTCCGTGGACTGCCATTGACCGCCGGACAAGACTCGGAAGTCCGGCACTACATAAAGAAGAAGACTCAGTTGGGTGATCCATGGGACACATCGGAACTGGCGGCGATGCTCGAAGACATGCTGCTGCCACCCGGCACGGAGGACGACAACCAGGGCGACTCCGCCATGGATACGCAGGCCGCCGCAGAGCGCGCCGCCACGTTCGTCAATCAGTCCATGGAGCCGATCGAGGCCTATGAGGAATGGAAGGCCGCCATGGAAATCGAGAGCATGAAGGGAAACAAGTGTTGATGCGCAACCGACCACGGAGCCGGTAGCAGCGGCCGACGAGCGCAGACGATCTCTTCTGAACCATCCGACACGCCCGGCGGCGGTCACTGGCCGCCTGGTGTTGTTGATGCTTTTACTCAACCTTGAACCGCCGTTTATGCGCGGTTTTACACCGCCGTCAACACCATCGAGACTCTGCTATTGCAAATGATCGATGACGAGGGCGGACCGCTCATCTGGCCACGCATCAGCGAGACCGAACGGAAGGCCTTCGATACCACTTCTCGGAAGCTCTATCGCTTCCTCCTGCGGGTTCAAGAACCGTAGTCACGTCAAGAAAACGACCCACAGATTTCCCCGACCAACCTTTATATCTAATCGCCGCCTTACGGCGTCGGGCCAAGAAAATTCCGCGTTTGCTCGCGGCAGACGCTGCCGTATAGTTGGTCAGGCAACAAGGGCCAACAGCGCCAGGGTAATCGCTCCTGACGTTTTTCTGATAGGGAGCGAGGAATCTATATGACGCACGCGCAGCAATCCGGACAATGGCAGGCCGCCGTCTGCTCGCTACTTAGCAAGCAACTGGGTCAGGATGCCGAGGAATATGTCGTGGAGGCCTTTGTCAAGAAGGGAGTTGCTATTGCGGGGATTCGCCGCAAGCGTGATGGTCATTGGCATAGGCACACGATCGGGCACGCCGTTGCTGACAAAGCCCAGCAGGAGGCTTCCATCGAATTGGCGTTTGAGGCGCTGCATAAAGCACTGCAAGCCGACAAAGGGGCCATGCGCAATTGGGTTACCCAAGCGCAATTGGGCGATCTTGTCGGCAAAAAGATGACGGAGACACACGTCTGAGCCCCGGGGCACCCGTGAGCGTGTCCGTACTGGGCTTGCAGGCCATGCAGGGTGCGGCTGGCGCTTGCCGGCCGCTTGTCATGTGTACCGAGCATGTCCAACAGCTCGGGGGTGCAAGTCCCCTATCCAACCTGATGGTGGTGAAGGATTAGCGAAGCGCAAGGGCGTCACCGCGAGGTGGGGTCTGAAGGAAGCGTGGAGCAAAGCCACGACCTGACGAACAGAAACCGGATGTGAGGCCTACCCGGCTGGACGAGCGAGCATGTGATCGCAAAGTCCATAGCCAGCGCAGGCGCTCGGCGGCCATCCCGAACACCTCCTTCAGTACCAGATGCAGCGCGCCGCGCGACAAGGGCTTTTCCTTGCCGATGATCGGCAGCACGATGGGGCGCGCCTCGCCCGGCAACGGCATCGGTGGCAGGCCGTACGCGTCGCGATAGCGCGCCAGTTCCACGATCAGTTCGTCCGTGGCGGGCACCAGCCGCGTCTTGTTGCCCTTGCCATAGAAGCGATCTGCAACAACAGCACCGTAAAGAGCCAGCGGCAGCGCGCCGCGTGCAGCCGCTCGCGCTCGGTGGCGGTGCCGTTCGCACCCGGCATCGCCTCGATCGTATCCCTGACCACCTGCCACAGCGCGTGGCTGAGGTAGCGCGTGACCCGCGGCTTGGACTGGTCGCGCCGGCTGCGTGGCCAGGGACAGCGGGTTGCCGGCGAGGTAGCCAGCGTCCACCAGCTAGGTGAACAGCGTATTGAGGATCACCATCGCATGCCGCGCGCTGGCCCGGGGAGAGCGAGCCGGCAAACGACCGCCAGTCCGGTGCGCCATACACGAGCTTCTTGCGCGACGTCATGACCCAGCGCCAGGCGGGTTGCGGATCGCCGAGGAAGCGCTCGTACCGCAGCACGTCCTCATGGGTGAGCGACGAAAGCAGCTTGCCCTGCTGCAGGACGGCCCACAGCAGCAAGCGCTCGACCTCGCGCCGATCGGTCCGCCGGGTGGCGGGGGGTGTCGGTATAGCGCGCCAGCCAGGCGGTGACGGCGGCCAGATCGTCGGTGGCCGAAATCTGCGAGATAGCGCGCGGCGGGCAGGCGCAGGCGCTCGGTGAAGGTGGCCAGCAGGGCGGCGAGGGGGCTTCCATGGATGAGGCGGTTGTCACTGAGTGGATGCGGCCATAACTCTAGACAGAAGCGTCGTTATGTCTAACTTAAGATACAAAAAGTTATATATGAAACGTATTACGTAGTAATATTTGTGAAATTCCTACGGGGTTTTCGCCTAGCCGTGACCGCCAGCCCTCCCGATAGTCCCGCTCGCCCGCCGGTCGACGCCGCTGCCGAGGCCACCCTCGCCGCCGAGGTGGCCGCCCTGCGCACCCAATTCCCCGAGACCCGCGCGCTCTACCGCGAGGTCTGCGGACTGCTCTTTTTCCGCTACGGCATCACCCCCACCGCCAACAAGCTCTATCAACTGGTGCGCAAGGGCAGCATGGGCACGCCGACCGAGGTGCTGGCGCAGTTCTGGACCGACCTGCGCGACAAGATGCGCGTGACCATTGACCACCCCGGGCTGCCGGACGCGCTCAAGGCGATCGCCGCCCATGCCGTGCAATCGATCTGGCAGGCCGCCAACGAGGCGGCCACCGGCGAGCTGGCCGCCTTGCGGGCCGAGGCACGGCTGCAGGCCAGCGAAGCCGAGGCCCAGCGCGACCACGCGCGCGCCGCGGTGGTGGTGGCCGAGCAGGAGACCGCCGCCGTCCAGGCCGACTTCGATGCCGCCCAGCAGGCGCGCGCGGCGCTCCAGGGCGAACTGGAGGCCGCGCGCCAGGCCCTCGCGGCCGCCCAGGCGCGTCAGGAGGAAGGCACGCGTCAGCTCGCAGCGCTGGAGCGGCAACTGCAGGCGCTACGTACCCAATTCTCGACCGAGCTGGAGCACACCCGCGAGCAGGTTGCCGTCGCCCAGGAGCGGGCCAGCGCCACCGAACGCCGCGCGCTGCGCGAGATCGACCAGGAACGCACGCTGCGCCAGAAGGGCGAGCAGGCGGCGGCGGACCTGCGCACCGACTTGGCGGCCGGGCAGGCGAGGGCGCAAGCCGCCGCCGTGGCCGGTGCCGAGGCGCGGGCGCGCTTGCAGGCCGAGCGCGACACGCTCGACCGGCAACTGGCGCAGGCCCAGCACGCGCTCGGACAAGGGCAGGCGGCACAAGACGCGCTGCGGGCCGAACTGGACGCGGCGCTGCGGCGGGCCGAGCGCGCCCAGGCGGAGGCCGTTGCGGCGCGCCATCTGGCGCCGGCCCGACGTCGGGCGCCGGCGATCAAAACCAAGTTCAGGCCGGGGCCGGCTTGAGGGTGGGGCGCCGAAAGGGGTCGGATGGCATTTATCCACCGCGCAAGGGGGACAAGCCTGTGGACAAGCCGCGCGGGGGCCGAGTGCCGACGGCGTCAACGGATTTGATTAAAATTTAAGCAAAGAGAGCGGGACACGCCTTCCCGGTGGCGCCACGCCGGATCGCTCGCCCCCCTAGATCTGTTCACCAACATTATGTCGATCGAAATCGAGCGCGCCGAAGCGATTACCTGGATCCGCATCCAGATGGCCCAGCACGGCCTCACCCTGGCCCAGCTGCAGGCGGCCGGCTGTTTTACGGAGCCGCCACTGGCGACGTTGCCCGGCGCGGTGCGCTATCGCAACGCGCACGGACAGGGCTGGGATGGCCACGGCGCCATGCCGGACTGGCTGCAGCGGGCGGTCAACGCCGGGCAGAGCGTGGAGCATTTCCGGATAACCGCGACGAAGCCATAGCCGACCACCGTCGCAGCGCCGGGGGCATCTTTCCGCGCGAAATCTGGCACTCACGCGGTGGTCGCGCCGGCCCGTGCCCCAGCCGCGGCGGCGCCGACCATGCCCGTTCCCGTTTTCTACACCCCGCGCCATCTGGCGAGCAGGCGGCCATGGACGCCCGCGGAATCGGCGACGAACGCAGGACAATCACTGCGCTGTTCGCCCACGTGACCGGCTCAACGGCGTTGGGTTTGAGTCGCCCGCTAACGTAGGCGGGGCTTGGGAGAGATCTCTTTCGAGTGCGAACCACGAAGTCAAAACCCGGCGCGTGCCGTCCTGAACCTGCCAGGCGAAAACCAACAGAGCAACACCGGAGTCTTTGCTATCACGCGACACGCTGGGCCGCCCATCGGCGAGCGGGACGCCGAGCGTCAGCCCCACGCGGCCACGCAGGCGCGCAAGGAAAAGGCAAGCGTGGCGCGCAAGGAAAAGGCAAGCGTCGGATCGATGTACTC
>NZ_JBFTND010000107.1:0-46614 GCF_056397305.1 Cupriavidus sp. 05N40 | reverse complement strand
ACAAGGAAATGGTCATGCCCGGCGACAACGTGTCGATCACCGTCAAGCTGATCGCCCCGATCGCCATGGAAGAAGGCCTGCGTTTCGCCATCCGTGAAGGCGGTCGTACCGTCGGCGCCGGCGTCGTGGCAAAGATCCTCGACTGATAAGGTCGATCAGCGGATACGGCACCAACCGGCCGTATCCGTTGCCAGAGGGGTTGGCGCCAGCGCCGACCCCAAAGTTGTTTTAGGGGTATAGCTCAACTGGCAGAGCGTCGGTCTCCAAAACCGAAGGTTGGGGGTTCGATTCCCTCTGCCCCTGCCAATTCAATCAGCCGCGTCGCGATAGAGTATCGTGACGCGGCTTAGTCTCGTTTGCGAAACATGGCCAATCCCAACGTTGAAACCGTGAACGCCTCCAGCGGCAAGTTGTTGCTGGGCGTGGCGGTGCTACTGGTGGTTGCCGGCGTCATCGGTTTCTATGCCCTGGCACAGCAGCCCTCCTATGTGCGCGGCGCCGCGCTGTTCGGCGGCATCGCACTGGGCGTGGTGGTCGCGCTGGTCTCGGCGCCGGGCAAGGACTTCATCGGATTCGCCAAGGAATCCTATCGCGAAGTCCGCAAGGTCGTTTGGCCCACCCGCAAGGAAGCTGGCCAGATGACGGGCTTGGTGTTCGTCTTCGTCGTGATCATGGCCGTGTTCTTGTGGTCTGCGGACAAGCTCATCGAGTGGGTCATCTTTTCGCTCGTGCTTGGCTGGAAATGAAGGATAGGACATGACGGATAACGCACAACAGGAAGTCCCCGCAGCGGAATCGCCTTCGTCGAAGAAGCGCTGGTACGTGGTGCACGCTTATTCCGGCATGGAAAAGAGCGTACAGCGCGCGCTGCAGGAGCGCATCGAGCGCGCCGAGATGCAGGACAAGTTCGGCCGCATCCTGGTGCCGTCGGAAGAAGTGATCGAGATCAAGGGCGGGCAGAAGTCCGTTACCGAGCGCCGTTTCTTCCCCGGCTACGTGCTGGTCGAGATGGAAATGACCGACGAAACCTGGCACCTGGTGAAGAACACCAGCAAGGTCACCGGTTTCGTGGGCGGTGCGCGCAACCGCCCGAGCCCGATTTCCCAGAAGGAAGTCGACAAGATCATGACCCAGATGCAGGAAGGGGTCGAGAAGCCGCGTCCCAAGACGCTGTTCGAAGTGGGCGAAATGGTGCGCGTCAAGGACGGCCCGTTCACCGACTTCAACGGCAATGTCGAGGAAGTGAACTACGAGAAGTCGCGCCTGCGTGTCTCGGTCACGATCTTCGGACGCGCTACCCCGGTCGAACTCGAGTTCGGCCAGGTCGAGAAGGTCTAAGGATTTTCGGCCGTCGCCGGCCCGCAAGGCAGACGACGGGCGAAAGGGCGGGTCGAGAGGCCGCGCCCAAAGAGGAGCGTGAGGTCGTGCCAGCGGCACGGCGACAGCGCGTTACGACTCAACAGGATCCTTTTCAAAAGTGAAGGATCCGGATTGGAGTAAAGATGGCCAAGAAGATCATTGGCTTTATCAAGCTGCAAATTCCGGCTGGTAAGGCAAATCCCTCCCCGCCCGTGGGCCCGGCACTGGGTCAGCGCGGTCTGAACATCATGGAGTTCTGCAAGGCGTTCAACGCGCAGACCCAAGGCATGGAACCCGGCCTGCCGGTGCCGGTGGTGATTACCGCCTTCGCCGACAAGAGCTTCACGTTCGTGATGAAGTCGCCCCCGGCGACCGTGCTGATCAAGAAGGCTGCCGGCCTGACCAAGGGTTCGGCCAAGCCGCACACCGACAAGGTCGGCAAGATCACCCGCGCCCAGGCTGAAGAAATCGCCAAGGCAAAGAACGCTGACCTGACCGCTGCCGATCTGGACGCTGCCGTGCGTACCATCGCTGGCTCGGCTCGTTCGATGGGCATCACCGTGGAGGGTCTGTAAATGGCTAAGCTTTCGAAGCGCGCAGCCGCCAACAAGGCGAAGATCGAGCGCACCAAGTTCTACCCGATCGACGAGGCCCTGGGCCTGGTGAAGGGATGCGCATCGGCCAAGTTCGACGAATCGATCGACGTGGCCGTCCAGCTCGGCATCGATGCGAAGAAGTCGGACCAGGTGGTTCGCGGTTCCGTGGTGCTGCCTGCCGGTACCGGCAAGTCGGTGCGCGTGGCTGTGTTCGCGCAAGGCGAAAAGGCTGAAGCTGCCAAGGCAGCCGGTGCCGATATCGTCGGCATGGAAGACCTGGCAGAGCAAGTCAAGGCCGGTAACCTGAACTTCGACGTGGTGATCGCCTCGCCGGACACGATGCGTATCGTTGGTACGCTGGGTCAGATCCTCGGCCCGCGCGGCCTGATGCCGAACCCGAAGGTTGGCACGGTGACTCCCGACGTGGCCCAGGCCGTGAAGAACGCCAAGGCTGGTCAGGTGCAATACCGCGTCGACAAGGCCGGTATCATCCACGCCACCATCGGCCGTCGTTCGTTCCAGGACGCCGACCTGAAGCGCAACCTGAGCGCACTGATCGAAGCGCTGGTGAAGTCGAAGCCGGCCACGAGCAAGGGCGTGTACCTGCGCAAGATCGCCGTTTCGTCCACCATGGGCGTTGGCGTGCGCGTGGAACAGGGCTCGCTGTCGGCCTGAGGCTGGCGGCAAGGCACCGGGCGGACCCGATAACGTCGCCCGGCGCAAAGAATTGAAGATCCCGGCCCCAGGCCGGGATCGTCTCCAAGCCGGCGCAGGGCCTGAACAGGCACTGTGCGGAGCAAGGAGCAAGGCTTTGGGCAGTGGTGCCCGCCGGCGCGCAAGCGCGGCAGGCATCGCTGGTTATCAAAGACCGCTGGTGGCGGGCGTGGCCGAAGTCTGGCCGGCTCGCCTTAATCGGACGGAACGTACGCGACAGGGCTCTGGCCCTGCAGCCACGTCCCCCGCCCCACCAGCGCAGATGGCGCACCCGAGGGATTGGAGAATCCGGGCAATGACCCGGGTGATTCGGGCCAATCGGACGCCGTTCGTTTGGACTGATGTGCGTGCCCCGGACGATCCGGGGGACAAGCATCGTTTTGGAGCTTAACCGTGCCACTCAATATTGAAGATAAGAAGGCCGTCGTTGCTGAGGTTTCGGCGCAAGTCGCTAAAGCTCAGACCATCGTCGTGGCCGAATATCGCGGCATTGCGGTTGGCGATCTGACCAAGCTGCGCGCCAAGGCCCGCGAGCAAGGCGTGTACCTGCGCGTTCTGAAGAACACGCTGGCCCGCCGCGCCGTGGAAGGCACGCCGTTTGCCGGCCTCGCAGAGCAAATGACCGGCCCGCTGATCTACGGTATTTCCGAAGATGCAGTGTCGTCGGCCAAGGTTCTGAACGACTTTGCCAAGACCAACGACAAGCTGGTTCTGCGTGCAGCGTCGTACGACGGCAACGTGCTCGATGCTGCTGCCGTCAAGGCACTGGCCTCGATCCCGAGCCGTGACGAACTGATTGCTCAGCTGCTTGGCGTGATGCAGGCACCGGTGTCGGGCTTCGCCCGTCTGCTGGCCGCCCTGTCCGCCAAGAAGAGCGAAGGCGCCCCTGCCGAAGGCGAAGGCGCTGCTGCCGCCGCCGAGAGCGAAGGCGCTGCTGCTTAAGGCGCAAGCCCCCGCAGCCTGGCTCATCAAGATCGCATTACCGATACCGAATCACATTTAGCAGGAGTATTCCAAATGGCAATCAGCAA
The DNA here is from genome assembly GCF_056397305.1 of Cupriavidus sp. 05N40. Lineage (NCBI taxonomy): Bacteria > Pseudomonadati > Pseudomonadota > Betaproteobacteria > Burkholderiales > Burkholderiaceae > Cupriavidus > Cupriavidus sp. 05N40. The sequence continues at coordinate 42,914 of NZ_JBFTND010000107.1, read as the reverse complement.
AGACGACATCCTCGAAGCCGTAGGCGCGATGTCCGTAATGGAACTGAACGACCTGGTCAAGGCGTTCGAAGAAAAGTTTGGCGTGTCCGCCGCTTCGATGGCCGTGGCTGCTGCCCCGGGCGCTGGCGCTGCCGCTGTCGAAGAGCAAACCGAGTTCAACGTTATCCTGTCGGAAATCGGCGCGAACAAGGTTGGCGTGATTAAGGCTGTCCGCGAAATCACCGGCCTGGGCCTGAAGGAAGCCAAGGACCTGGTCGACGGCGCACCGAAGGCTGTCAAGGAAGGCGTGGACAAGGCTGCTGCAGCCGACGCCAAGAAGAAGCTGGAAGACGCCGGCGCAAAGGTCGAAGTCAAGTAAGCTGTGCTCGCGTGCCATTTTCCGGCACGCGAATGGGGCTGGCAAAGGGAGTTTCCCGGCGCCAGCCTTTTTGCGCTTCTGCGATGAGTGTTTTATCCGGCACCCAGAACCGCGAAGTACCGTAGGCAAGACGTCAGAAAATGGCGCAATCGATGCTTGAACGCATGGGCTCGTGCCTAAGCTTCAGCAGAGGCCAAACATCAGTGGCACACTAAGTGGTTGCTGATGTTTGTCTTCTGAACCGACTGCAGAAGACAAGTTTGGTCGGGTGTCCCCCGGGCCGGCATGGCGCATCGCGTCGTAGCTGCCGGCTCGCAGCGTGCGGACACCGTCAGCCAGAGGTTGGTAGCGGCCAACCGCCAAATCCCCTCCCAGTCGCTGAACACCTCAGGTGCTGCGCCAGGTCCAGCCAGCCCCTGCGATGATTCGGAGATCCCATGGCGTACAGCTTCACCGAAAAGAAGCGCATTCGCAAAAGTTTTGCGAAGCGCGCGACGGTTCACCAGGTTCCTTTCCTGCTTGCCACCCAGATTGAATCCTACACTCAGTTTCTGCAAGAGGATACGCCACCCTCGCGTCGCAAAACAGAGGGCCTGCAAGCGGCATTCAGCGCAATCTTCCCGATTGTGTCGCACAACGGGCTCGCCCGCATGGAGTTCGTCTCCTACCATCTTTCCAACCCGCCGTTCGACGTCAAGGAATGTCAACAGCGTGGCCTGACCTTCCACTCGGCCCTGCGCGCGAAGGTGCGCCTGATCATCAACGATCGCGAAAACCCGGGCAAGGTCAAGGAAGTAAAGGAACAGGAAGTCTACATGGGCGAAATTCCGCTCATGACGTCGACCGGTTCGTTCGTGATCAACGGTACCGAGCGCGTGATCGTCTCGCAGCTCCACCGTTCGCCGGGCGTGTTCTTCGAACACGACAAGGGCAAGACCCACAGCTCGGGCAAGCTGTTGTTCTCGGCTCGTATCATCCCCTACCGCGGTTCGTGGCTCGACTTCGAGTTCGACCCGAAGGACATCCTGTACTTCCGTGTCGACCGCCGCCGCAAGATGCCGGTGACGATCCTGCTGAAGTCGATTGGCCTGACGCCCGAACAGATCCTCGCGCATTTCTTCGTGTTCGACAACTTCACGCTGCAGTCGGAAGGCGCGCAGATGGAGTTCGTGCCCGAGCGCCTGCGCGGTGAAGTCGCGCGCTTCGACATCGCCGACAAGAACGGCCGCGTCGTGGTGGAGAAGGACAAGCGTATCAACGCCAAGCACATCCGCGACCTGGACTCGGCCGGCACCAAGCTGATCAGCGTGCCGGAAGACTACCTGCTGGGCCGCGTGCTGGCCAAGAACATCATCGACCCGGACACCGGCGAGGTGATTGCCAACGCCAACGACGAACTCACCGAGACCGTCCTGGAGAACCTGCGCGAAGCCGGCGTCAAGCAGATCCAGACGCTGTACACCAACGACCTGGACCAGGGTCCGTACATGTCGCAGACCCTGCGCGTGGACGACACCGCCGACCAGACCGCTGCGCGTATCGCCATCTACCGCATGATGCGTCCCGGCGAGCCGCCGACCGAAGACGCGGTGGAAGCCCTGTTCCAGCGCCTGTTCTACAGCGAAGAGTCGTACGACCTGTCGCGCGTTGGCCGCATGAAGGTCAACAGCCGCCTGGGCCGCCCGAGCGGCGAAGGCAGCATGGTGCTGCAGGACGAGGACATCCTCGAGACCATCAAGATCCTGGTCAACCTGCGCAACGGCAAGGGCGAGGTCGATGACATCGACCACCTGGGCAATCGTCGCGTGCGTTGCGTCGGCGAACTCGCGGAAAACCAGTTCCGCGCCGGCCTCTCGCGCGTGGAGCGCGCCGTCAAGGAACGTCTGGGCCAGGCCGAGACCGAAAACCTGATGCCGCACGACCTGAYCAACTCGAAGCCGATTTCCTCGGCGATCCGCGAGTTCTTCGGTTCGTCGCAGCTGTCGCAGTTCATGGACCAGACCAACCCGCTGTCCGAGATCACGCACAAGCGCCGTGTCTCCGCACTGGGCCCGGGCGGTCTGACGCGCGAACGCGCAGGCTTCGAAGTCCGCGACGTGCACCCGACCCACTATGGCCGCGTGTGCCCGATCGAAACACCGGAAGGCCCGAACATCGGCCTGATCAACTCGCTGGCACTGTACGCCCGCCTGAACGAATACGGCTTCCTGGAAACGCCGTACCGCAAGGTCGTCGACAGCAAGCTGACCGACCAGGTCGACTACCTGTCGGCCATCGAGGAAGGCAAGTACGTGGTGGCGCAGGCCAACGCGACGGTGGACGCCGACGGCACCCTCATCGACGAACTGGTGTCGTCGCGTGAAGGCAGCGAGCGTGAAACCCGCATGGTCACGCCGGACCGCGTGCAGTACATCGACGTGGCGCCGTCGCAGATCGTCTCGGCCGCGGCATCGCTGGTGCCGTTCCTCGAGCACGATGACGCGAACCGTGCACTGATGGGCGCGAACATGCAGCGTCAGGCCGTGCCTTGCCTGCGTCCGGACAAGCCGCTGGTGGGTACCGGCATCGAGCGTACCGTCGCGGTCGACTCGGGTACCGCCGTGCAGGCCACCCGTGGCGGCGTGGTGGACTACGTCGATGCGATGCGTATCGTGATCCGTGTGAACGACGACGAAGCCGTTGCAGGCGAAGTCGGCGTGGACATCTACAACCTGATCAAGTACACGCGCTCGAACCAGAACACCAACATCAACCAGCGTCCGATGGTCAAGGTCGGTGATTTCGTCGCCCGCGGCGACGTGATCGCCGACGGCGCCTCGACCGACCTGGGCGAGCTCGCGCTCGGCCAGAACATGCTGGTGGCGTTCATGCCGTGGAACGGCTACAACTTCGAAGATTCGATCCTGATCTCCGAACGCGTGGTCGCCGAAGACCGCTATACCTCGATCCACATCGAGGAACTGTCGGTCGTCGCCCGCGACACCAAGCTGGGACCGGAAGAAATCACGCGCGACATCTCCAACCTCGCCGAAGCGCAACTGGCGCGCCTGGACGAGTCCGGCATCACCTACATCGGTGCCGAAGTGGAAGCCGGCGACGTGCTGGTCGGCAAGGTCACGCCCAAGGGCGAGACCCAGCTGACCCCGGAAGAAAAGCTGCTGCGCGCGATCTTCGGCGAGAAGGCTTCGGACGTGAAGGACACCTCGCTGCGCGTGCCGTCGGGCATGAGCGGCATCGTGATCGACGTCCAGGTCTTCACCCGCGAAGGCGTGACGCGCGACAAGCGCGCCCAGTCGATCATCGACGACGAACTCAAGCGCTACCGCCTGGACCTGAACGACCAGCTGCGTATCGTGGAAGGCGACGCCTTCCAGCGTCTGGAACGCCTGCTGCTCGACAAGACCGTCAACGGCGGCCCGAAGAAGCTGGCCAAGGGCGCCAAGCTGACCCACGAGTACCTGGCCGACCTGGACAAGTACCACTGGTTCGACATCCGCCCGGCCGACGAGGAAGTCGCTGCCCAGCTGGAAGCCGTCAAGGAAGCCATCGAGCAGAAGCGCCACGAGTTCGACCTGGCCTTCGAAGAGAAGCGCAAGAAGCTCACGCAGGGCGACGAACTGCCGCCGGGCGTGATCAAGATGGTCAAGGTGTACCTGGCCGTCAAGCGCCGCCTGCAGCCTGGCGACAAGATGGCCGGCCGTCACGGCAACAAGGGTGTGGTGTCGAAGATCGTCCCGATCGAAGACATGCCCTACATGGCTGACGGCACGCCTGCCGACATCGTGCTGAACCCGCTCGGCGTGCCGTCGCGGATGAACGTGGGCCAGATCCTGGAAACCCACCTGGGCTGGGCCGCGCGCGGCCTGGGCCTGCGTATCGGCAGCATGCTCAAGGCACAGGCCAAGGCACAGGAGCTGCGCAAGCTGCTGGCCCAGGTCTACAACGAGAGCGGCAAGCCGGAAGACCTCGACAGCCTGAGCGACGCCGAAATTCTGGAACTGGCCACCAACCTGAAGAAGGGTGTGCCGTTCGCCACGCCGGTGTTCGACGGTGCGCACGAGGACGAAATCCGCCGCATGCTGGACCTGGCTTACCCGGAAGAGATCGCCAAGGACATGGGCCTGACCGCTTCCAAGCAACAGGTCACGCTGCACGACGGCCGTACCGGCGAAGCGTTCGAGCGTCCGGTGACGCTGGGCGTGATGCACATGCTGAAGCTGCACCACTTGGTCGACGACAAGATGCATGCGCGTTCGACCGGCCCGTACTCGCTGGTGACCCAGCAGCCGCTGGGYGGYAAGGCSCAGTTCGGTGGCCAGCGTTTCGGTGARATGGAAGTGTGGGCGCTGGAAGCYTAYGGCGCSKCSTACGTGCTGCAGGAAATGCTGACGGTSAAGTCCGATGACGTGMACGGCCGKACCAAGGTSTACGAGARCATCGTCAAGGGCGARCACTCSATCGAWGCCGGCATGCCGGAATCGTTCAACGTGCTGGTGAAGGAAATCCGCTCGCTGGGTATCGACATCGATCTCGATCGCTACTGATCGAGAGCGCGCGGGAGGCCGGTCGCGGCCAGCCTCCCGCCGATTGCCCGCTACGGATTTCCCACAGAATGAATGCCGCGGGCCCGACATGACGTCGGGCTGGCGGCGAAACAAGGAGTTGCAATGAAAGCATTGCTCGATCTCTTTAAGCAGGTTCAGCAGGAAGAGCAGTTCGACGCGATCAAGATCGGCCTGGCTTCGCCGGAGAAGATCCGTTCGTGGTCGTACGGTGAAGTGAAGAAGCCGGAAACGATCAACTACCGCACGTTCAAGCCCGAGCGCGATGGCTTGTTCTGCGCCAAGATCTTTGGCCCGATCAAGGACTACGAGTGCCTGTGCGGCAAGTACAAGCGCCTCAAGCACCGTGGCGTGATCTGCGARAAGTGCGGCRYCGAAGTSACSCTGGCCAAGGTGCGCCGCGAGCGCATGGGCCACATCGAACTGGCTKCGCCGRYCGCGCACATCTGGTTCCTGAAGTCGCTGCCGTCGCGTCTGGGCATGGTGCTCGACATGACGCTGCGCGACATCGAGCGCGTGCTGTACTTCGAGGCATTCGTGGTGCTCGAGCCCGGCATGACCCCGCTCAAGAAGAGCCAGATCATGTCCGAGGACGACTACATCGCCAAGTGCGAGGAGTACGGCGAGGGCGAGTTCGTGGCCATGATGGGCGCCGAAGGCATCCGTGAACTGCTGCGTGGCATTGACATCGAAAAGCAGATCGAAACGATCCGCGCCGAGCTGCAGGCCACCGGTTCCGAAGCCAAGATCAAGAAGTTCGCCAAGCGCCTGAAGGTGCTCGAGGCGTTCCAGCGCTCAGGCATCAAGCCCGAGTGGATGATCCTGGAAGTGCTGCCGGTGCTGCCGCCCGAGCTGCGTCCGCTGGTGCCGCTGGACGGCGGCCGCTTCGCGACCTCGGACCTGAACGACCTGTATCGCCGCGTCATCAACCGTAACAACCGCCTGAAGCGCCTGCTGGAWCTGRMKGCGCCMGAKATCATCGTGCGCAACGAAAAGCGYATGYTGCAGGAAGCGGTCGAYKCRCTGCTGGACAACGGCCGTCGCGGCAAGGCGATGACCGGCGCCAACAAGCGTCCGCTGAAGTCCCTGGCTGAAATGATCAAGGGCAAGGGCGGCCGTTTCCGTCAGAACCTGCTGGGCAAGCGCRTCGACTACTCGGGCCGTTCGGTCATCGTGGTGGGCCCGACGCTCAAGCTGCACCAGTGCGGCCTGCCCAAGCTGRTGGCGCTCGAGCTGTTCAAGCCCTTCATTTTCCACAAGCTGGAAACGATGGGCATCGCCACCACCATCAAGGCGGCGAAGAAGGAAGTGGAAAGCCAGACCGCGGTGGTGTGGGACATCCTCGAAGAGGTGATCCGCGAGCATCCGGTCATGCTGAACCGCGCGCCGACGCTGCACCGCCTGGGTATCCAGGCGTTCGAGCCGGTGCTGATCGAAGGCAAGGCCATCCAGCTGCACCCGCTCGTCTGCGCGGCGTTCAACGCCGACTTCGACGGTGACCAGATGGCTGTGCACGTCCCGCTGTCGCTGGAAGCGCAGATGGAAGCCCGCACCCTGATGCTGGCCTCCAACAACGTGCTGTTCCCGGCCAACGGCGACCCCTCGATCGTGCCGTCGCAAGACGTGGTGCTGGGTCTGTACTACACGACCCGCGACAAGATCAATGGCAAGGGCGAAGGCCTGACGTTTGCCGACATCAGCGAAGTGATCCGCGCCTACGAGAACAAGGAAGTCGAGCTGGCTTCCCGCGTGAACGTGCGTATCACCGAGTATGAGCTGGTGGACAAGGACGCCGTGGGCGATGCCCGCTTCGCGCCCAAGATCACGCTGCAGGCCACCACGGTCGGCCGCGCGATCATGTCCGAGATCCTGCCGAAGGGCCTGCCTTTCTCGGTGCTGAACAAGCCGCTGAAGAAGAAGGAAATCTCGCGCCTGATCAACACCGCGTTCCGCAAGTGCGGCCTGCGCGAAACCGTGATCTTCGCCGACAAGCTGCTGCAGTCGGGCTTCCGCCTGGCAACGCGCGCCGGTATCTCGATCGCCATCGACGACATGCTGGTGCCGCCGCAGAAGGAAAAGATCATTTCCGACGCGGCAGCCAAGGTCAAGGAATACGACAAGCAGTACATGTCGGGCCTGGTGACCGACCAGGAGCGTTACAACAACGTCGTGGACATCTGGGGCGCCGCCGGCGACCAGGTGGGCAAGGCGATGATGGAACAGCTCCAGCACGAAGACGTGGTCGACCGCGACGGCAATACCGTCAAGCAGGACTCGTTCAACTCGATCTACATGATGGCCGACTCGGGTGCGCGTGGTTCCGCTGCGCAGATCCGTCAGCTGGCCGGCATGCGGGGCCTGATGGCCAAGCCGGATGGCTCGATCATCGAAACGCCGATTACGGCGAACTTCCGTGAAGGCCTGAACGTTCTGCAGTACTTCATCTCCACCCACGGCGCCCGTAAGGGTCTGGCCGACACGGCACTGAAGACCGCCAACTCGGGTTACCTGACCCGTCGTCTGGTCGACGTGACGCAGGATCTGGTGGTGGTGGAAGACGATTGCGGCACCACCAACGGCGTGGCCATGAAGGCCCTGGTCGAAGGCGGTGAAGTGATCGAAGCCCTGCGCGACCGTATCCTCGGCCGTGTGACGGTGAGCGACGTGGTGAACCCTGAAACCCAGGAAACCGCGATCGAAACCGGCACCCTGCTGGACGAAGACCTGGTCGACATGATCGACGCCCTGGGCGTGGACGAAGTGAAGGTGCGCACCCCGCTGTCGTGCGACACGCGCTACGGCCTGTGCGGCATGTGCTATGGCCGCGACCTCGGCCGCGGCGTGCTGGTGAACTCCGGCGAAGCGGTTGGCGTGATCGCCGCCCAGTCGATCGGCGAACCGGGCACGCAGCTGACCATGCGTACGTTCCACATCGGTGGCGCGGCATCGCGTGCGGCAGTGGCATCGAGCGTGGAAGCGAAGGCAACCGGTACCGTGCGTTTCACGGCGACCATGCGTTACGTCACCAACGCGAAGGGCGAGCTGATCGTCATTTCGCGTTCGGGCGAAGCGCTGATCACCGACGACCACGGCCGCGAGCGCGAGCGCCACAAGATCCCGTACGGCGCGACGCTGCTGGTGCAGGACGGCCAGGCCATCAAGGCTGGTACGCAGCTCGCAACGTGGGACGCACTGACGCGCCCGATCGTGTCGGAGTACACCGGCACGACCAAGTTCGAGAACGTCGAAGAAGGCGTGACCGTCGCCAAGCAGATGGACGAAGTCACCGGCCTGTCGACCCTCGTGGTGATCGACGCCAAGCGCCGCACGGCTGCCACCAAGGGCCTGCGCCCGCAGGTGAAGCTGCTCGACGCGAATGGCCAGGAAGTGAAGATCCCGGGCACGGACCACTCCGTGACCATCGGCTTCCAGGTCGGCGCGCTGATTACCGTGAAGGACGGCCAGCAGGTGCACGTGGGTGAAGTGCTTGCACGTATCCCGACCGAATCGCAGAAGACCCGCGACATTACCGGGGGTCTGCCGCGCGTGGCCGAACTGTTCGAAGCGCGTTCGCCGAAGGACGCCGCCGTGCTGGCGGAAGTCACCGGCACGACTTCGTTCGGCAAGGACACCAAGGGCAAGCAACGCCTGGTGATCACGGACCTGGACGGCAACGCCCACGAGTTCCTGATCGCCAAGGAAAAGCAGGTCCTGGTGCACGATGGTCAGGTGGTGAACAAGGGCGAAATGATCGTGGAAGGTCCGGCGGACCCGCACGACATCCTGCGCCTGAAGGGCATCGAGGAACTGGCGCACTACATCGTCGACGAAGTGCAGGACGTGTACCGTCTGCAGGGCGTGAAGATCAACGACAAGCACATCGAAGTGATCGTGCGCCAGATGCTGCGCCGCGTGCAGATCTCAGATGTGGGCGACACCAAGTTCATCCCGGGTGAACAGGTGGAGCGTTCGGAACTGCTCGACGAGAACGATCGCGTGATCGCCGAAGGCAAGCGTCCGGCCACGTACGAAAACCTGCTGCTCGGTATCACCAAGGCGTCGCTGTCCACCGACAGCTTCATCTCGGCGGCATCGTTCCAGGAAACCACCCGCGTGCTGACCGAAGCCGCGATCATGGGCAAGACCGACGACCTGCGTGGTCTGAAGGAAAACGTGATCGTCGGCCGTCTGATCCCGGCCGGTACCGGCCTGGCCTACCACCGCGCCCGCAAGGCGCGCGAGGCGGCCGAGCGCGAACGCGCCCAGGCGATCTCCGACGAAGAGCAGTCGCTCTTCATCGAGCCGCCGGTGGTGCCCGCGACGACGGAAGGCGAGGGCGACGCGGTCTGATTTCCATGACCACGTTCCATCCCGCCTGCTGAGTCACAGCGCAAGGCAGCAGATGTTGAAAAAGCCCGGCTTTCGAGCCGGGCTTTTTTTCGTCCGACGTTCCCGCATCGCGCATGGGGTCTTTCGGCAGCCTTTCATCATGCTTTCGCCCGCCTTTCAGCGGCCCGGCCGGGGTGTTGTCGCGCGTTTTCGGGAATCCCGCGGGATACGGCGGGATGCAGGCAAAAGCGGTTCAATTCGAAGCATTTGTCGGAAAGTCTGCCGAATTATTGCGAATTAAGAAATTAAAGACGCAACTCATTGACTTGACCCCTTCCGGCGATGCTCCTAGCATCCAGGCCAACCGCCTGTTTTGTTCGCAGCAAGAACCGGAGTTCGACAGGCGATACAAATCATCATCTTGTGGGGACAAGCAGTGAGCAAGATCGCAGGTTTCTTTACCGAATTGATGCGCCGGTATTTGCCGGATCCTTTCGTTTTCGCCATCGCGCTGACGTTGTTGACCATGGCCATGGCGGTCCTGGTGGAAGGGCAGCCGGCCCCTGCGGTGATCCTGAGCTGGGGCAAGGGATTCTGGAACCTGCTGTCGTTCACGACGCAGATGGCGGTGATCCTGGCCATGGGCTATGTGCTCGCCACCGCGCCGCTGACCGACCGGCTGCTTGAGCGCATCGTCAGCGCTGTGCACACCCCGCGCGGCGCCGTGATCGTCGCCACCCTGGTCGGCGGCATCGGCAGCTACCTGAACTGGGGCTTCGGCCTGGTCATCGGCGGCATCATCGCCAAGAAGCTCGCCACCAAGGTGCGCGGCGTGCATTACCCGCTGATCATCGCCGCCGCATACAGCGGCTTCACCATGTACGGGCTGGGCCTGTCGGCCAGCATCCCGGTGCTGATCTCCACGCCGGGACACCCGCTCGAGAAATCGATGGGCGTGGTGCCGCTGTCCGAGACCATCTTCTCGCTGCCGATGCTGCTGACCAGCCTGGTGGTCATCGTGACCCTGCCGCTGCTCAATGCCTGGCTGCACCCGCGCAATCCCGCCGACGTGGTCGAGATCAAGCCCGAGGCCGCCGGCGGCAACGACGCTGCGCAAGGTTCCGCGCACAGCCTGGGCGTGGAGAACACGATCGCATCGAAGCTCAACAACAGCCGCATCCTGAGCCTGGCCATCGGCCTGTGCGGCGTGGGCTACGCCGCGCTGTACTTCCGCGCCGGCGGCTCGCTCGACCTGAACCTGATCAACTTCATGATCCTGTTCCTCGGGGTGCTGCTGCTGGGCACGCCGGTCAACTACGTGGCCAAGCTCAACGAAGGCATCAAGACGATTTCCGGCATCATCCTGCAATACCCGTTCTATGCCGGCATCATGGCCATCATGGCGGGCTCGGGGCTGGTGGACACGATCTCGCGCGTGTTTGTCGACATCGCCACGCCGCAGACACTGCCGTTCTGGGGCCTGATCAGCTCCTTCGTCATCAACTTCTTCGCGCCGTCCGGCGGCGGCCACTGGGTGATCCAGGGCCCGTTCATGATCGATGCGGCCAAGGCCATCGGCAGCTCGATCAGCCAGACCTCGATGTCGGTGATGCTCGGCAACGCGTGGAACGACCTGGTGCAGCCGTTCTGGATCCTGCCCGCGCTGGCGCTGTCCAAGCTCAGCCTGAAGGACGTGATGGGCTACACCGTGATCATGATGTTCTGGGTGGGCCTGGTGTATATCGGCGCCCTGCTGCTGTGGGGCACGCAGATCGGCTGAGTGCCTGCCGCGGCGTAGATCGTGATGCATTTCGCAACGAAGCAGACAAGACAGAGGAGACCATCATGCCGTTCCTGATCGAAACCTGGGACAAGCCCGCCCACCAGCACGTGCGCCAGGCCAACCGGGCATCCCACCTCGGATACCTCGAGGCCAACAAGGCGCTGCTGCTGGCGTGCGGCGCCAAGCTCAACGACGACGGCAGCGATGCCGGCGGCGGTTTCTACATCGTCGACCTGGAAACACGCGAAGCCACGCAGGCCTTCATCGACGCCGATCCCTTTGCCGCCGCCGGGCTGTTCGCCGAGGTGCGCATCACGCGCTGGCGCAAAGCCTATCTGGGCGGCGAGCGCTACATCTGAACCTGCGTCCGGGCGACGCCAGACCCGGCCCGCGCGCCGGCACGACGGCCTGCCCTGGCAGGCGCGCGCCGGTGCAATACCCGAGATCAACATGCGATGGAAGAACCGGCCGGACGGCTCCAACTGGGGCGATTTCGGCCCTGACGACCAGCTCGGTCGCCTGAACCTGATCAGCCCGGACAAGGTGCGCGACGCGGCGCGCGAGATCCGCACGGGCAACACCTTCAGCCTCTCGCTGCCGCTCGACATGCCCGGCGGCAATGCACTCAATGTGCGGCGCCATCCGCCGCAACTGCGCCCGACCTTCCGCGACGGCGTCGCCTACGTCAACTTCCCGCTGGCCAAGGTCGACGCCAGCGCCGTCGACGTGCTCAGCGACGACCAGGTCCTGCTGTCGCTGCAATATTCGACGCAGTGGGACGCGCTGGCGCATGTCGGCGCGTTGTTCGACGCCGATGGCGACGGCGTGGCCGAGCGCGTCTACTACAACGGCTTCCGCCCGAACCAGGACATCGTCGGCCCGGTCGACTATGCCGAAGCGGACGGCTTCGCCGCCCACGCATGCGGCCACGACCACAGCCATGCGCACGCGCTGGGCATCGAACGCTTTGCCGAGCACGGCGTCCAGGGCCGCGGCGTGCTGCTGGACCTGGCCGAATACCACGGGCGCGAGTTCGCCACCCTCGGCTACGACGCCCTCATGCGCGTGATCGAGGCCGACCACGTGGAGATCGGTGAGGGCGACATCCTGGTGCTGCGCACCGGTTTTGCCGAGATGGTGCTCGAAATGAACGGCACCCCCGACGCCGAGCGCCTGCACCATAGCTGCGTCGCGCTCGACGGGCGCGACGAGCGCCTGCTGCAGTGGATCACCGACAGCGGCATCGCCGCGCTGGCGGCCGACAACTATGCCGTGGAGCGCTTTCCCGCGCGCCCGGCCAGCGGCACCGCGCCGGCACTTCCCCTGCACCACCATTGCCTGTTCAAGCTCGGCCTGCCGCTGGGCGAGCTGTGGTACCTGCGCGAGCTGGCGGCATGGCTGCGCGCCAACGGCCGCACGCGCTTCTTCCTCAGCGCGCCGCCGCTGCGGTTGCCGGGCGCGCTCGGCTCGCCGCTGACGCCGGTCGCCACGGTGTGACCCTGCATTCGTCGAACGAAATACCACTTCCCGCAAAGCTCAGGAGATATTCATGTTGTTCATGGCCGAAATGACCGTCCGCATCCCGCATTCGCTCGATCCGCAATTCGTCGAGCAGCTCAAGCAGGACGAGAAGGCGCTGTCGCAGAAGCTGCAGCGCGAGGGCAAGTGGCGCCACCTGTGGCGCGTGGCCGGCCAGTATGCCAATGTCAGCATCTTCGACGTCAGGGACAACGACGAGCTGCACACGCTGCTGACTTCGCTGCCGCTCTACCCATACATGGACATTTCGGTAACGGCGCTGGCGCAGCACGGTTCGGCCATCGCGCAGAACTGAGCGGCGCCGCCACCCGTCCGCCGGACGATTCGCCGACCGATTCGCCGACCGACCGTTCCAACCCATCGATCCACCGGAGTTCCGCACCATGCCCCACGCAGATCTTTCCGACGTCCGCCTGCACTATCGCCTCGACGGCGATGCCAGCCTGCCGGTGCTCGTCCTGTCCAACTCGCTCGGCACCAGTCTCGACATGTGGCAGCCACAGGTGGCGGCGTTCTCGCAGCGCTACCGCCTGTTGCGCTATGACACGCGCGGCCATGGCGCGTCCTCGGTCACGCCCGGGCCTTACACCATCGCGCAACTGGGCCAGGATGTGACCGGCCTGCTGGACCACCTGCAGATCGAGCGCGCGCATTTCTGCGGCCTGTCGATGGGCGGCATCACCGGCATGTGGCTGGGCGTGCACCAGCCGCAGCGCATCGACCGCCTGGTGCTGTGCAATACGGCGGCCTACATCGGCCCGCCGGAGAACTGGACCAACCGCGCGGCGGCGGTCGAGCGCGACGGCGTGGCGTCGATCGCCGCGGCGGTCGTCGATAAATGGCTCACCCCCGGGTTTGCCGCGCAGCAGCCCGCGCTGGTGGCGTCGCTGCAGGCCATGCTGGGCGCGACCGACGCGGCCGGCTACGCCGCCAACTGCCGCGCGGTGCGCGATTCGGACCTGCGCGAGGCCATCCAGGCCATCGCGCGCCCGACGCTGGTGATCGCCGGTGCCAACGACCTGCCCACGCCGCCGCGCGATGGCGCCTTCCTGGCGCAGGCCATCCCCGGTGCGCGCTATGTCGAGCTGGAGCCGGCGGCGCACCTGTCCAACCTGGAGCAGGCCGAGCCGTTCACCAGGGCCGTGCTGGATTTCCTGCAGGGCTGATGCGGCGGGAGGCGGGCCGGCAGGCTTGCCGCTGCCCCCGCCGTCTCCCCGCGGCCATCCGCGCGAATGCGCAACGGTCGGAAACGTTTGTACCGTGCCCTTAGTGGTATGGTTACGCCTTTCCCGGCTAGCCGGGGCTTTTCTGGCTTCACCGCTTTCGTTTCCCTATGTCGCGCGCGCTGGCGATTCTCAAGGATGTATTCGGGTACCACGCCTTCCGCGGCCGGCAGGCCGAGATCATCGACCATGTGGCCGAGGGCGGCGACTGCCTGGTACTGATGCCGACCGGCGGCGGCAAGTCGCTGTGCTACCAGATTCCCGCACTGCTGCGGCAGCGCGCGGGGCAGGGCACCGGCATCGTGGTGTCGCCGCTGATCGCGCTGATGCAGGACCAGGTCGCCGCGTTGTCCGAGGCGGGCGTGCGCGCTGCCGTGCTGAACTCGACACTCAGCGGGGCCGAGGCCGCCGCGGTGGAGCGCGACCTGCTCGCCGGCCGCCTCGAGATCCTCTATGTGGCGCCCGAGCGGCTGATGACGCCGCGCTTCCAGGACCTGCTCGAGCGTACCCGTATCGGCGTATTCGCCATCGACGAGGCGCACTGCGTGTCGCAGTGGGGGCATGATTTCCGCCCGGAATATATCCAGTTGTCGGTGCTGCACGAGCGCTTTCCGTACGTGCCGCGCATCGCGCTCACCGCCACCGCGGACTCGGTCACGCGCGAGGAAATCGTCGAGCGCCTGGCGCTGCATGACGCGCGCGTCTTCGTCTCCAGCTTCGACCGCCCCAATATCCGCTACCGCATCGTCGAGAAGGACAACGCGCGCCAGCAGCTGCTGTCCTTTATCAAGGCCGAGCATCTGGCGGCGGACGGCACCCACGACAGCGGCATCGTCTACTGCCTGTCGCGCAAGAAGGTCGAGGACACGGCCAGCTGGCTGAGCAGTCACGGTCTCAACGCGCTGGCATACCACGCCGGCATGGACGCTGGCGTGCGCCAGCATCACCAGGCCCGTTTCCGCRAGGAAGAGGGCGTGATCATGGTCGCCACCATCGCCTTCGGCATGGGCATCGACAAGCCCGACGTGCGCTTCGTCGCCCACCTGGACCTGCCCAAGAGCATGGAAGGCTACTACCAGGAAACCGGGCGCGCCGGCCGCGACGGGCTGCCCGCCAGCGCGTGGATGGCCTATGGCCTGGGCGACGTGGTCCAGCAAAAGCGCATGATCGACGAGTCGGAGGCCGACGAGGCCCACAAGCGCGTCTCCTCGGCCAAGCTCGATGCCCTGCTGGGACTATGCGAAACCGCGGGCTGCCGGCGCGTGCGCATCCTGGCGTACTTCGACGAGGCCAGCGAGCCATGCGGCAACTGCGACACCTGCCTGGAGCCGCCCGCAACCTGGGACGGCACGCGCGAGGCGCAGATGGCGCTGTCCTGCGTCTATCGCACGGCGCAGGCCAGCCGCGTGCATTTCGGCGCGACCCACCTGGTCGACGTGCTGCGCGGCAACGCATCCGAGAAAGTGCGCCAGTGGGGGCATGACAAGGTGTCGACGTTCGGCATCGGCGCCGAGCGCACGGTCTCGGAATGGCACGCGGTCTTCCGCCAGCTGATCGCCCACGGCCTGCTGGTGATCGACCACGGCGGGCATGGCGCGCTGCTGCTGGGCGAGTCTGCCCGCGCCGTGCTCAAGGGCGAGATGCAGATCACGCTGCGCCGGCAGGCCAGCAAGCCTGGCCGCAGCGGCGAGCGCGCCGCGCGCGGCGGCGGCACGCGCACCGACCAYACCGCGGACATGGATGCCGATGCGCTCGCCAACTGGGAGGCGCTGCGCAAGTGGCGCACCGAGACCGCGCGCGAACATGGCGTGCCGGCCTATGTGATCTTCCACGACGCCACGCTGGCCGAACTGGCGCGCAGCGCGCCGGACTCGCTGGTCGCGCTGGCCGAGGTGCCCGGCATCGGCGCGGCCAAGCTCGAGCGCTATGGCGACKCCCTCCTGGAGGCGCTGGGCTCGGTCTAGCAGGGCAGGCGGCGCCAAGGTATACGTATACGAAAGCGGCTTGACCGTTTACGGATCCCCTGCTAGCATGTCAGATTCGAGTTTTTGGCTTTGGATTTCGCTCGCCTGTCGGATTTGTGGCCTTCGGTTCGCAATCGGCAAGCCTGCCGGGGGATCAACGATGTTCCCGGCGGTGTGGTCGCAGTGGGATCCCTGGCGAGCTCGCGCTCTTTGGCCGTCTGTACTTCCACAGGTCCCGTCTCAAGAGCGCCCGCTCACTTTTCCCGCCCAAAACCCGTCGTTGCCCTTCCGGCCCATTGCTTGTGGCGGAGGGGTGTTTTTCCGTAAAACCAAGCTGGATTGAACAATGCCAACTATCAACCAACTGGTTCGCAAGCCGCGCGTCTCTGAAGTCGTCAAGAGCAAGAGCCCGGCGCTTGAGAACTGCCCCCAGCGTCGCGGCGTGTGCACCCGTGTGTACACCACKACKCCGAAGAAGCCGAACTCGGCMCTKCGTAAGGTYGCCAAGGTGCGCCTGACCAACGGTTTCGAGGTTATCTCGTACATCRGCGGTGAAGGCCACAACCTGCAAGARCACTCGGTYGTKCTGATCCGCGGCGGCCGTGTGAAGGACTTGCCGGGTGTGCGTTACCACATCGTCCGTGGCTCGCTCGACCTGCAAGGCGTGAAGGATCGCCGCCAGGCTCGTTCGAAGTACGGCGCGAAGCGTCCGAAGGCTGCCTGAGGCTAACGCCAGGCAAGCAGGGCGAACAGCCCGAAGCAACAACCGATGGCCTGTGGCGATTGCGTCATGGTGCTGTCACCAGGCGGCGGTACAACGGAGCGTTTTTCGCGCCGTGCCGTCGAGTAAGTGGTCACCCGGCGAATTTGCCTGAATGGAAAGGCAAGCTAGTTGGTGGCCGGAGAGCGGGAAATTTGTGCCGCGCTCTCAACTGAATCTAAAGGAAAAAAGATGCCACGTCGTCGTGAAGTCCCCAAGCGGGAAATTCTGCCTGATCCGAAGTTCGGTAACGTTGAAGTTGCCAAGTTCATGAACGTGCTGATGCTGGACGGCAAGAAGTCGGTTGCCGAACGTATCGTCTACGGCGCGTTCGACCAGATCGAGAAGAAGGCAGGCAAGGCCCCCGTCGAAGTGTTTTCCGTTGCCATCAACAACGTGAAGCCGGTGGTCGAAGTGAAGAGCCGTCGCGTGGGCGGCGCCAACTATCAGGTTCCGGTCGAAGTCCGTCCGTCGCGTCGTTTGGCATTGGCGATGCGTTGGCTGCGCGAGGCCGCGAAAAAACGCAGCGAGAAGTCGATGGCGCTGCGCCTGGCAGGTGAGCTGCTGGAAGCATCGGAAGGCCGCGGCGGCGCAATGAAGAAGCGCGACGAAGTGCACCGCATGGCCGAAGCCAACAAGGCGTTCTCGCACTTCCGCTTCTAAAGCGCGCGGGTTACGTCGTTGGTTGCCGGGCGGGCTGTGTCATGACACGCTCGCCCGTTTGTGTTACGGGTGCTGGCAATGAGATGTCGGCGCCTCACGGACGAATAGAGGATTAAAGTGGCTCGTAAGACTCCCATTGAGCGCTACCGCAACATCGGTATCTCGGCTCACATTGACGCGGGTAAAACCACCACGACCGAACGTATCCTGTTCTACACCGGTGTGAACCACAAGATCGGTGAAGTSCAYGATGGCGCMGCCACCATGGACTGGATGGAGCAGGAGCARGAGCGYGGCATCACCATCACCTCCGCTGCCACCACCGCCTTCTGGAAGGGCATGGCGGGCAACTACCCCGAACACCGCTTCAACATCATCGACACCCCGGGCCACGTGGACTTCACCATCGAGGTGGAGCGCTCCATGCGCGTGCTGGACGGCGCGTGCATGGTGTACTGCGCAGTGGGTGGCGTGCAGCCGCAGTCGGAAACCGTCTGGCGTCAGGCCAACAAGTACGGCGTGCCGCGTCTGGCATTCGTCAACAAGATGGACCGTACCGGCGCGAACTTCTTCAAGGTCTACGACCAGCTGAAGACCCGCCTGAAGGCCAACCCGGTGCCCGTCGTGGTGCCGATCGGCGCTGAAGACGGCTTCCAGGGCGTCGTCGATCTGCTGGAAATGAAGGCGATCGTTTGGGACGAAGCCAGCCAAGGCGTGAAGTTCGAATACCAGGACATCCCGGCTGAGCTGCAAGCCACCGCTGAAGAATGGCGCGAGAAGATGGTCGAGTCCGCCGCCGAAGCCAGCGAAGAGCTGATGGAAAAGTACCTGGGCGGCGAAGAGCTGACCCGCGCCGAGATCGTCAAGGCGTTGCGTGACCGTACCATCGCCTGCGAAATCCAGCCGATGCTGTGCGGCACCGCGTTCAAGAACAAGGGCGTGCAGCGTATGCTCGACGCCGTGATCGACTTCCTGCCGTCGCCGGTCGATATCCCGCCGGTCAAGGGCGTGGACGAAAGCAACGACGAGAAGAAGCTCGAGCGCAAGGCTGACGACAGCGAGAAGTTCTCGGCGCTGGCGTTCAAGATCATGACCGACCCGTTCGTCGGCCAACTGATCTTCTTCCGCGTGTATTCGGGCAAGATCAATTCGGGCGACACCGTGTACAACCCGGTGAAGCAGAAGAAGGAGCGTCTGGGCCGTATTCTGCAGATGCACGCCAACCAGCGCGAAGAAATCAAGGAAGTGCTGGCCGGCGACATCGCTGCTGCGGTGGGCCTGAAGGATGCCACCACGGGCGATACGCTGTGCGATCCGGCTGCCCCGATCGTGCTCGAGCGCATGGTGTTCCCGGAGCCGGTGATCTCGCAGGCTGTCGAGCCGAAGACCAAGGCTGACCAGGAAAAGATGGGCATCGCCCTGAACCGCCTGGCCGCTGAAGATCCGTCGTTCCGCGTGCGTACCGATGAAGAATCGGGTCAGACCATCATTTCGGGCATGGGCGAGCTCCACCTCGAAATTCTGGTCGACCGCATGAAGCGCGAATTCGGTGTGGAAGCCAACATCGGCGCGCCGCAGGTGGCCTACCGCGAAACCATTCGCAAGAAGGCCGAAGACGTCGAAGGCAAGTTCGTCAAGCAGTCGGGCGGCCGCGGCCAGTACGGTCACGCTGTGATCACGCTGGAACCGCAAGAGCCGGGCAAGGGCTTCGAGTTCATCGACGCCATCAAGGGCGGTGTGATTCCTCGCGAATACATCCCGGCGGTCGAGAAGGGTATCGTCGACACGCTGCCGGCCGGTATCCTGGCTGGCTTCCCTGTGGTGGACGTGAAGGTCACGCTGACCTTCGGTTCGTACCACGACGTGGACTCGAACGAAAACGCGTTCCGCATGGCCGGCTCGATGGCTTTCAAGGACGCCATGCGCAAGGCCAGCCCGGTTCTGCTCGAGCCGATGATGGCCGTGGAAGTGGAAACGCCGGAAGACTACACGGGTACCGTGATGGGCGACTTGTCGTCCCGCCGCGGCATCGTGCAGGGCATGGACGACATGGTGGGCGGCAGCAAGATCATCAAGGCCGAAGTCCCGCTGTCGGAAATGTTCGGTTATTCGACGTCGCTGCGCTCGGCCACGCAAGGCCGCGCCACGTACACCATGGAATTCAAGCACTACGCTGAGGCACCGAAGAACATCGCCGAAGCCGTGATGGCGGCCAAGGGCAAGTAAGTAAAGCTTAACCGCCGCGCGCGACCCGCGCGGCGGTGCAATGAACTGTATAAAAGACTGCATTCCATTAGGAGCTGAAAAATGGCAAAGGAAAAGTTCGAGCGGACCAAGCCGCACGTGAACGTTGGTACGATCGGTCACGTTGACCATGGCAAGACCACGCTGACGGCAGCGATCGCCACGGTGCTGGCAGCAAAGTTTGGCGGCTCGGCCAAGAAGTACGACGAAATCGACGCAGCGCCGGAAGAGAAGGCACGCGGTATTACCATCAATACCGCCCACGTCGAGTACGAAACGGCTAACCGCCACTACGCCCACGTTGACTGCCCGGGCCACGCTGACTATGTGAAGAACATGATCACGGGCGCAGCGCAGATGGACGGCGCGATCCTGGTGTGCTCGGCCGCCGACGGCCCCATGCCCCAGACCCGCGAGCACATCCTGCTGGCCCGCCAGGTTGGCGTGCCTTACATCATCGTGTTCCTGAACAAGTGCGACATGGTCGACGACGCCGAGCTGCTCGAGCTGGTCGAAATGGAAGTGCGCGAACTGCTCTCGAAGTACGAGTTCCCCGGCGACGACACCCCGATCATCAAGGGTTCRGCCAAGCTGGCACTCGAAGGCGACAAGGGCGAGCTGGGCGAAGTGGCGATTCTGAGCCTGGCCGACGCGCTGGACACCTACATCCCGACGCCGGAACGTGCCATCGACGGTACCTTCCTGATGCCGGTGGAAGACGTGTTCTCGATCTCGGGCCGTGGCACGGTTGTGACCGGTCGTATCGAGCGCGGCATCATCAAGGTCGGTGAAGAAATCGAAATCGTCGGTATCAAGCCGACGGTCAAGACCATCTGCACCGGCGTGGAAATGTTCCGCAAGCTGCTGGACCAAGGTCAAGCCGGCGACAACGTGGGTCTGCTGCTGCGCGGCACGAAGCGCGAAGACGTCGAGCGCGGCCAAGTGCTGTGCAAGCCGGGTTCGATCAAGCCGCACACGCACTTCACCGGCGAGGTCTACATCTTGTCGAAGGACGAAGGCGGCCGTCACACCCCGTTCTTCAACAACTACCGTCCGCAATTCTATTTCCGTACGACACAAGGAAATGGTCATGCCCGGCGACAACGTGTCGATCACCGTCAAGCTGATCGCCCCGATCGCCATGGAAGAAGGCCTGCGTTTCGCCATCCGTGAAGGCGGTCGTACCGTCGGCGCCGGCGTCGTGGCAAAGATCCTCGACTGATAAAAAACTTCCTGGAACTGGCTGGCGGTACAATACCGCTGGCCTTTTCCCATGTTCCAGGGCGCTCGCGCCCATCGCTCTTTTAAGGAAATATCATGCAGAACCAGAAGATCCGTATCCGCCTGAAGGCTTTCGACTATCGCCTGATCGACCAGTCGGCAGCCGAAATCGTGGATACCGCCAAGCGTACTGGCGCGATCGTCAAGGGCCCGGTGCCCCTGCCGACCCGCATCCAGCGCTTCGACATCCTGCGTTCGCCGCACGTCAACAAGACCAGCCGCGATCAGTTCGAGATCCGCACTCACCAGCGCCTGATGGACATCGTCGATCCTACCGACAAGACCGTTGACGCACTGATGAAGCTCGACCTGCCGGCAGGCGTCGACGTCGAAATCAAGGTGTAAAGTCATTCCGCGCAAGGCCGCTCCGGCGGCCTCGGGCAACAGAGACGGCGAACTTCGGTTCGCCGTTTTTGCTTTTGGGCTCCTGTGCCGTGCGCGGCTGCGCACCCTTACGGCGGTCCGCGCCGCCGCAAGGTCCGGCCCGGCGGTTCGCCGAAGCTTTTGCGGTACTCCACGCTGAACCGCCCCAGGTGGCTGAAGCCCCAGCGCAGCGCCGCCGCCGTCACCGAGTCGACGGTCTTGTCGTTGAGCAAATCGTGCCGGACGCGCTCGAGCCGCACCGCGCGCAGATAGGCCATGGGGCTGATGCCTCGATGCTCGCGGAAGCCCGCGTACAGGCCCCGCAGGCTGACGCCGGCCACCTCGGCCAGCACCGCCGGCGTCAGCGGCGCATGGGCATGCGCATGGATGTATTCCTCCACCAGCCTGACATGGCGCGGCGCCAGCGGCTTGCCCCGTGCCTGCAGCGCATCGCTGAGATTGTTCGGCTGCACCGTCAGCAGCGTTCCGATCACGAGCTGCTCGAGCTGGCAGGCGGTCAGCGGATGCCGCGCCGCGTCCGGCGCCAGCGCGAGCAGCTCCGCCAGGTAGTGCATCAGCTGGTACCAGGATGCCTGGCGGCGCCAGGCCATGCCAAGTTCGAAGCGCAGCGCCTGCTGCGGGCGATGGCCAAGGTGGGCCGCGCAGACCCGCTCCAGCGCGCCGCGCTCCACGCGCACGATCAGCTGGTCGCTATCGGCGCTCCAGCGCATCTGTAGCGGATCGGCGGGCGTCAGCACCGAGGCGGTGTCCTGGTCGGAAACGATGTGCTGGCGTCCGCAGCGGATCTCGGCATGCCCGGCGACAGGCATCTGCACCAGCAGGAAATCCTCGAGCGGGCCCGGCTCGATCCGGACCTCGGCCCCGTAGGACAACCGGTTGAACGATACCGCGCCGAGTGGCGCGTGATGCATGCGCGCGGCCAGCAGGGTGCCGGCAATGGTGAGCTTGTGGGGTTTGAAGACCGCGCCGACCGCCGCACGGGTGCGCGCGTGGTCGGTCGAGGCGAAGACCAGCCGGCTTGGGTCTGACAGCAGGGCGCCTGCCAGCGGCTCGGCGGCCGTGGCAGCGGGGGGCTGCGGCATTGTCTCGCTCCTCGGCGTCAGTGCGCGCCGTTGCTGGGGGTGGCTCCACGGTCCCGCGCGGGCGGGTTCCTTCGCACCACTATAGTGGATCGCCGCGCCCCGGTTTCGCGCGTCCCTTGCCCGGGCCGGCATTTTCCTGCACTAATCGGATAGCCGCTGCATCCGGCGGCTAGCTTGCTGCAGTGCGGATATCCCATCATGGAATCCAGCACGGCAGCCCCAACCCCCCGACAAGACAAGAAAGGAACGCAGCTCATGGGCCAGACCATCCAGATCCAAGCCGCCGACGGCAGCGGTGCGTTCAACGCCTACCTGGCCACACCCGCGGCGGGCAAGGGCCCCGGCATCGTGCTGTGCCAGGAAATCTTCGGCGTCAACGCCACCATGCGAGCGGTGGCGGACTACTACGCCGAGGAGGGCTACACGGTGCTGGTCCCGGATCTGTTCTGGCGCCTCGCACCCGGCATCGAGCTGGACGAGCGCGGCGAAGATTTCCAGCGCGCGCTCGGCCTCTACCAGCGGTTCGACGAAGACCTTGGCGTGCAGGACGTCGGCGCCACGCTTGCCGCGCTGCGCGCGCGCCCCGAATGCGCGGGGCATGCCGGCGTGCTCGGCTTCTGCCTGGGCGGCAAGCTGGCCTACCTGGCCGCCTGCCGGCTCGAYGAGGTGGCTTGCGCGGTAGCGTACTACGGGGTCGGCATCGAACGCGCGCTGGATGAGGCCCGCCATATCAAGGGCCGCCTGGTGCTGCATGTCGCCCAGCGCGACGGCTTCTGCCCACCCGAGGCACAGGCGCAGATCCGCGCCGCGCTGGGCGGCCGCGACGGCATCGAGCTTTATGTCTACCCCGACGTCGACCACGCCTTCGCGCGCGCCGGCGGCGAGCACTATGACCGCCCCTCTGCGCTGATGGCGCACCAGCGCTCGATCGGCGCGCTGCGCGCCGAGATGGGCCCGTACTACGACTTCTCGGCGTTGTGGGACAAGCATTGCGAATACGAATTCGCCACCCGCGATGTCGACGCAACCATGGCGACGATGGTGGCCCAGCCCTACGTCAACCATATCCCGACCATGACCGGCGGCGTGGGCCACAGCCAGCTCAAGCGCTTCTACAAGAACCATTTCGTCCACAGCAATCCGCCCGACACCACGCTGATCCCGCTCTCACGCACGGTAGGTGCCAGCCAGATCGTCGACGAGATGCTGTTCTGCTTCACCCATACCTGCGAGATCGACTGGATGCTTCCGGGCGTGCCGCCGACCGGCAAGCGGGTGGAAGTCCCGCTCATCGCCATCGTCAAGTTCCGCGGCGACAAGCTTTATCACGAGCACATCTACTGGGACCAGGCCAGCGTGCTGGTGCAGATCGGCAAGCTCGATCCCGCGGGCCTGCCCGTGGCCGGCGTGGAAACGGCGCGCAAGCTGCTCGATGAAACGCTGCCGTCGAACACGCTGATGGCGCGCTGGCAGGAGAGCGAAGGCAAGTAGCCGCCGCCTTCGAAGGGATCCTGATCTCGTCGCGACGTATTCATATTTCAAAAAGGGCGCGCCCGCCTTGTGCGGCGACGCCCCATCATCGGGAGACAACGTCATGAAAGGACTGCAGGACAAGGTCGCCATCGTCAGCGGCGGCGCCACCCTGATCGGCGCGGGCGTGGCCAGGGCCTTCGCCCAGGCCGGCACGCGGGTAGCCATACTCGACATCGACGCCGCCGGCGGCGAGCGCATCGCCGCAGAACTCGGCGAACGGGCGCTGTTCGTGCGCACCGACATCACCGACGACGTCCAGGTCGGTGCCGCGGTGGCGCAGGTGAAGCAGCATTTCGGCGGCATCGATTACCTGGTCAACCTGGCTTGTACCTATCTCGACGACGGCTTCAGGTCAGGCCGCCGCGACTGGCTTGCCGCGCTCGACGTCAACGTCGTATCCGGCGTGATGCTGGCGCAGGCCGTGCACGGCGTCATGCGCGAGCGCGGCGGCGGCGCCATCGTCAACTTCACCAGCATCTCGGCCAATGTGGCGCAGACCGGGCGCTGGCTCTATCCCGCCTCCAAGGCGGCGATCCGGCAACTCACGCGCAGCATGGCCATGGACCTCGCGCCCGACGGCATTCGCGTCAACGCCGTCTCGCCCGGCTGGACCTGGTGCCGGCTGATGGACGAGGTCAGCGGCGGCAACCGCGAGCGCACCGATCGCGTGGCGGCCGACTTCCACCTGCTCGGCCGCGCCGGCGAGCCCGACGAAGTGGCCCAGGTCGTGCTGTTCCTCTGCTCCGACCACGCCAGCTTCGTCACCGGCGCCGACTATGCCGTGGATGGCGGCTACGCGGCGATGGGGCCGGAGCAGAACGTCCCCGCGATTCCACGGCTCGCAGGCTGACGCCACGCAGCCCGAGGGCGGCCGGCACGAGCCGGCGCCGGACCGCCAATCCAGACCGTCATTCCAAGCGCGCTATCCGCATCGAGGAGATTGCCATGAGCCAACGCATTGCCATCGTGGGCGCCGGCCAGTCCGGCCTGCAGATGGCCCTCGGCCTGCAGGCCCGGGGTTACCAGGTGACATTGATGACCAACCGCACGCCGGACCAGGTCCGCGCGGGCAAAGTCATGTCCAGCCAGTGCATGTTCGACCGCGCCCTGCAGTGCGAGCGCGAACTCGGGCTCGGCTGGTGGGACGATACGTGCCCGCCCGTCGAAGGCATCGGCCTGGCGGTGCCGCACCCCGAGCAGCCCGGTGCGAAGCTGATCGACTGGGCCGCCCGCCTCGAGCGTCCGGCACTGGCAGTGGACCAGCGTCTCAAGATGCCCGCCTGGATGGAGGCCTTCGCGCAGCGCGGCGGCGACCTGCGTATCGCCGACGCCGGCGTGGCCGAGCTGGAGGCGCTGGCAGGCGAGCACGACCTGGTGCTGCTCGCCGCCGGCAAGGGTGAGATCGTGAGCCGCTTCGAGCGCGATCCCGCCCGCAGTCCCTTCACCGCGCCCCAGCGCGCGCTGGCGCTGACCTATGTGAACGGCATGCGGCCCAGCAGCCCGTACTCGCGCGTCGCCTTCAACCTGATCCCGGGCATCGGCGAGTACTTCGTCTTCCCCGCGCTGACGCTCAGCGGGCCCTGCGAGATCATGGTGTTCGAAGGCGTGCCGGGCGGCCCGATGGATCGCTGGGCCGAAGCCCGCACCCCGGAGCAGCACCTCGCCGAAAGCCTGCGCATCCTGCGCACGTGGCTGCCGTGGGAGGCGCAACGCTGCGAGGCGGTGACGCTGACCGACGAGCAGGGCATCCTGGCCGGCCGCTTCACGCCGACCGTGCGCCATCCTGTCATGACGCTGCCATCCGGCAAGCTGGTCTTCGGCATGGCCGACGCGGTGGTAGTCAACGATCCCATCACCGGGCAGGGCTCGAACAACGCCGCCAAGTGCTGCAAGGTCTACCTCGACGCCATCGTCACGCACGGCGAGCGCGCCTTCGATGCTGGCTGGATGGAGCAGACCTTCGCGCGGTACTGGCAGTACGCCGGCGACGTGGTGAACTGGACCAACTCCCTGCTCACGCCGCCRCCGCCGCATATCCTGTCGCTGCTCGGCGCCGCCGGGCAGGCGCCGGCACTGGCCGCGCGCATCGCCAACGGCTTCGACAATCCGCCGGACTTCTTCCCCTGGTGGGCGGATCCCACAGCCTGCCAGCAACTGATCGACCGGCATCTGCCAAGGGCGGCGTGAGATGGCGGTCGCCCAAGCGATGCACGACCCCCGGGCCCTGCGGCGCGCCTGCGGGCGCTATGCGACGGGCGTGGCGGTCATCGGCGCGCGCGGCGCTGGCGGCCGCCCGATCGGCCTTACCATCAACTCCTTCGCCTCGCTGTCGCTGGCGCCGCCGCTGATCCTCTGGAGCCTGGCCCTGCATTCGCCGAATGTCGCGCACTTCGCCGCTGGCGCCAGTTTCGGCGTCAGCATCCTGCGCGCAGGGCAGGGGGGACTGGCGCGCCGCTTCGCGACGCCGGCCGAGGACAAGTTCGCGGGCATCGCGCACCGGTGCTGCGAGCGCGGGGTGCCGTACCTGGAAGAAGCGCTGGCCACGCTTGCCTGCCGCGTCGAGCGCGCCGATCCGGTGGGGGATCACCTGCTGATCGTGGGCGCGGTCGAAGGGTTTGAGGTGGGGGAGGGGGACCCACTGGTGTTCTATGGCGGCGAGTTCGTCAGGGTCGGGCCGTAAGACCCTTGGGGAATCGCCGGCGGCGATGGGAGGCCCGGACCGGGGCCATCCGCGGCGCGAACCCCGCAACGCGGAGCCGGTGAGGAGCGAAAGCAGCACAATCGCGCCGCGATCCGACGGCAAAAGAGCGGGAAAACGCCATAAAGCAACACGCAGCCCCGCGCACCGTCACTACCTCCCACTCAAACTCTTGCTCTTTCCAAACCAGTCGGATATAGTGTAAGGCTACCCGTTTGTCTATGGGTAATCGGGCTGGCCATTTTGGCCATGCGCAGTCTTCTTTAGCGCAAGCCCTTGTACTGCAAACACACAGTTTTCGTGTATCAATCAGCCCCGGCCAATCGCAGCTGGGAATGGAGCAAACCATGAGCCTTGGCCTTGTAGGTCGCAAGGTTGGCATGACCCGTATTTTCACGGACGACGGTGATTCGATTCCCGTTACCGTGGTCGAGGTCGGCGACAACCGCGTGACGCAAATCAAGACGGACGAGACCGACGGTTATACCGCGGTTCAAGTCACTTTCGGCGCACGCCGCGCTAGCCGCGTCACCAAGCCGCTGGCGGGTCACCTCGCCAAAGCCGGTGTCGAAGCTGGCGAAATCATCCGCGAATTCCGTATCGATGCCGCTAAGGCTGGCGAACTGCAAACTGGCGGTTCGCTGTCGGTCGACCTGTTCGAAGTCGGTCAGAAGATCGACGTCCAGGGCGTGACCATCGGTAAGGGCTACGCCGGTACCATCAAGCGCCACCATTTCGCATCCGGTCGTGCCACCCACGGTAACTCGCGTTCGCACAACGTGCCGGGTTCCATCGGTATGGCGCAGGATCCGGGCCGTGTGTTCCCCGGCAAGCGCATGACGGGCCACCTGGGTGACGTCACCCGCACCGTCCAGAACCTGGAAATCGCCAAGATCGACGCAGAGCGCAAGCTGCTGCTGGTCAAGGGCGCGATCCCCGGTTCCAAGGGCGGCAAGGTCATCGTGACCCCGGCCGTCAAGGCCAAAGCCAAAGCTTAAGGAGCGAATCAATGGAACTCAAGCTCCTTCAGGACAATGGCCAAGTCGGCGCAGGCGTTGACGCCTCGCCCGAAGTCTTCGGCCGTGACTACAACGAAGCCCTCGTTCACCAGATCGTCGTCGCTTACCAGGCCAACGCTCGCAGCGGTAACCGTAAGCAGAAGGATCGTGAAGAGGTCAAGCACACGACCAAGAAGCCGTGGCGTCAGAAGGGTACGGGCCGTGCTCGTGCCGGTATGTCTTCCTCGCCGCTGTGGCGCGGGGGCGGCCGCATCTTCCCGAATTCGCCGGAAGAGAACTTCACGCAGAAGGTCAACAAGAAGATGTTCCGTGCCGGCATGCGCTCGATTTACTCGCAGCTCGCACGTGAAGGTCGTATCAACGTGGTGGAAGGTTTCACCGTCGATGCGCCCAAGACCAAGCTCTTGGCCGACAAGTTCAAGGCCATGGGCCTGGACTCGGTGCTGATCATCACCGACAGCCTCGACGAAAACCTCTACCTGGCTTCGCGCAACCTGCCGCACGTGGCAGTTGTCGAGCCGCGCCAGGCTGACCCGCTGTCGCTCGTGCACTACAAGAAGGTGCTGGTGACCAAGGCAGCCGTCGCGCAGATCGAGGAGTTGCTGAAATGACGCAAGTAGCCAAGAACGATCATCGTTTGATGCAGGTGCTGCTCGCCCCGGTGGTTTCCGAAAAGGCAACCCTGGTCGCCGACAAGAACGAACAAGTCGTGTTCGAAGTCGCTCGCGATGCCAACAAGGCAGACGTGAAGGCGGCGGTCGAACTGCTGTTCAAGGTCGAGGTGCAGTCCGTTCAGATCCTGAACCAAAAGGGCAAGCAAAAGCGCTTTGGCCGCTTCATGGGGCGTCGCAACCACGTGAAGAAGGCTTACGTTTCGCTCAAGCCGGGTCAGGAAATCAATTTTGAAGCGGAGGCCAAGTAATCATGGCACTCGTCAAGACCAAGCCGACGTCCCCGGGCCGTCGCTCCATGGTGAAGGTTGTTAACCCCAACCTGCACAAGGGCGCGCCCCATGCTCCGCTGCTGGAAAAGCAATTCCAGAAGTCGGGCCGTAACAACAACGGTCACATCACCACCCGCCACAAGGGCGGTGGTCATAAGCACCACTACCGCGTGGTCGACTTCAAGCGCAACGACAAGGACGGCATCGCCGCCAAGGTCGAGCGCCTGGAATACGATCCGAACCGCAGCGCCAATATCGCGCTGGTGCTGTTCGCCGACGGCGAACGCCGCTACATCATCGCCACGAAGGGCATGGTAGCTGGCCAGCCGCTGATGAACGGCTCGGAAGCGCCGATCAAGGCTGGTAACAACCTGCCCATCCGCAACATCCCGGTCGGTACCACGATCAACAACGTGGAAATGCTGCCTGGCAAGGGTGCCCAGATCGCCCGCGCCGCCGGCGGTTCCGCCGTGCTGCTGGCTCGTGAAGGCATCTACGCTCAAGTGCGTCTGCGCTCGGGTGAAGTGCGTCGCGTGCACATCGAATGCCGTGCCACCATTGGCGAAGTCGGCAACGAAGAGCACAGCCTGCGCGTCATCGGCAAGGCCGGCGCAACCCGTTGGCGCGGTATCCGCCCGACGGTGCGTGGCGTTGTGATGAACCGCCACGGGCGGCAAGGACAAGAAGCCCATCAAGACTTGGTCGCGTCGCTCGACCATTCTGCCGGAATTCATCGGCCTGACGATCGCCGTCCACAACGGCCGTCAACACGTGCCGGTGTACGTTTCGGAAAACATGGTCGGCCACAAGCTCGGCGAATTTGCGCTCACGCGTACGTTCAAGGGCCACGCGGCTGACAAGAAAGCGAAGAGGTAAGGTGCCATCATGGAAGTGAAAGCGATTCATCGCGGTGCCCGCATCTCCGCCCAGAAAACTCGCCTGGTCGCCGACCAGATCCGCGGTCTGCCGATCGAGCGCGCGCTCAACGTCCTGACGTTCAGCCCGAAAAAGGCTGCAGGGATCGTGAAGAAGGTGGTCGAATCGGCCATCGCCAACGCCGAGCACAACGAAGGCGCCGACATCGACGAACTGAAGGTCAAGACCATCTTCGTCGACAAGGCAACCTCGCTCAAGCGTTTCACGGCACGAGCAAAGGGCCGCGGCAACCGCATCGAGAAACAAACTTGTCACATCACTGTGACGCTCGGCAACTAAGGAGTCACGATGGGACAGAAGATTCATCCGACTGGCTTCCGTCTGGCCGTCAGCCGTAACTGGGCTTCGCGTTGGTACGCCAACAACACGAAGTTCGCCGGCATGCTGAAGGAAGACATCGAAGTTCGCGAGTTTCTGAAGAAGAAGCTCAAGAACGCTTCGGTTGGCCGCGTCGTCATCGAGCGCCCCGCCCGCAATGCACGCCTGACCATTTATAGCTCGCGTCCGGGCGTGGTCATCGGCAAGAAGGGCGAGGACATCGAACTGCTCAAGGCTGAGCTGCAACGCCGCATGGGTGTGCCCGTGCACGTGAACATCGAGGAAATCCGCAAGCCGGAAACCGATGCGCAGCTGATCGCCGACTCGATCACCCAGCAGCTCGAGCGCCGCATCATGTTCCGCCGCGCCATGAAGCGCGCGATGCAGAACGCGATGCGCCTCGGTGCCCAGGGCATCAAGATCATGAGCGCCGGTCGTCTGAACGGCATCGAAATCGCACGTACCGAATGGTATCGCGAAGGCCGTGTGCCCCTGCACACCCTGCGCGCCGACATCGACTACGGCTTCTCCGAAGCAGAAACCACCTACGGCATCATCGGTGTCAAGGTGTGGGTCTACAAGGGTGATCACCTCGGCCGCAACGACGCGCCGGTGGTGGAAGAGCCGCAAGACGAACGTCGCCGTCGCCCGGGTCGTCCCGAAGGCCGCCGCCGTGAAGGCGAAGGCCGTCCGGGCGGCAACCGCCGCGGTGGTGCTGGTGCCGGTGCCGGTCGCCGCGCTGGGCCTGGCGCAGATGCGAAGAGTGGAGAATAASRATGCTGCAACCTAAGCGCAGRAARTAYCGCAAGGAGCAGAARGGCCGCAACACGGGTAAGGCTACCCGTGGCAACGCCGTGTCTTTCGGTGAATTCGGCCTGAAGGCAATGGGCCGTGGCCGTCTGACGGCTCGCCAGATCGAGTCGGCACGTCGTGCGATGACCCGTCACATCAAGCGTGGCGGCCGCATCTGGATCCGGATTTTCCCGGACAAGCCGATCTCGAAGAAGCCCGCCGAAGTCCGTATGGGTAACGGTAAGGGCAATCCGGAATACTACGTGGCAGAAATCCAGCCGGGCAAGATGCTGTACGAAATGGATGGCGTGACGGAAGAGCTGGCACGTGAGGCGTTCCGCCTCGCAGCTGCCAAGCTGCCGATCGCCACCAATTTCGTGGTGCGCCAGGTCGGGACGTAAGGAGAGCAGGGATGAAAGCATCCGAACTTCGCGGCAAAGATGCCGCAGGGCTGAACCAGGAGCTCTCCGAGCTGCTGAAGGCCCAATTTAGCCTGCGCATGCAAAAGGCCACCCAACAGCTGCAGAACACCAGCCAGCTGAAGAAGGTGCGCAAGGACATCGCGCGGGTGCAAACCGTGCTGAACGAGAAGGCGACCACGAAATGACTGAAACTGCACAAACGGAATCGTCGCTTCGCCGCACTCTGGTCGGCCGTGTAGTTAGCGACAAGATGGACAAGACCGTCACGGTCCTGATCGAAAACCGCGTCAAGCATCCCCTGTACGGCAAGTACGTGCTGCGTTCCAAGAAGTACCACGCACACGACGAAGCCAACCAGTACAAGGAAGGCGACAAGGTCGAGATCCAGGAATCGCGTCCGCTCTCGCGGACCAAGTCCTGGGTGGTTTCCCGTCTGGTCGAAGCTGCGCGCGTCATCTAAAAACCACAAGGTTTGCGGTTGACTTGCGAGTCCAGGGTTATGTGCTATAATCCTGGACTTCCGCTTTGTTGCATTCGCCTTAGCTGTATCACCCCGGCGAATTGACTGAGCGAACCTAGGCCGAGCGGCTCCTGATTAACCATGTTCAGGCCGCCTGGTAACTACCGACTTCAAAGTTGATCAACCCAAACGGTTGCTGGCGCAAAGCCGGAGACCGACGGGACCAAGACTGACCGGCGGGCGTTGCCCGGTGGATTAAGTTGGGAAGATAACACCATGATTCAGACAGAAAGCCGGCTCGAAGTGGCCGATAACACTGGTGCGCGCGAAGTACTGTGCATCAAAGTGCTGGGTGGGTCCAAGCGCCGCTATGCGAGCGTGGGCGACATCATCAAGGTGACCGTCAAGGACGCAGCGCCGCGCGGTCGCGTGAAGAAGGGCGATATTTACAATGCCGTCGTCGTGCGTACCGCCAAGGGCGTGCGTCGCGCTGATGGTTCGCTCGTCAAGTTCGACAGCAATGCCGCTGTCCTGCTGAACACCAAGCTCGAGCCGATCGGCACCCGTATCTTCGGGCCGGTGACTCGTGAACTCCGTACCGAGCGCTTCATGAAGATCGTGTCGCTCGCGCCGGAAGTGCTGTAAGGAGCCGCCATGAACAAGATTCGCAAAGGCGACGAAGTCATCGTCCTGACCGGCAAAGACAAGGGCAAGCGCGGTACCGTGCAAGCCATGCTCGGCGACAAGGTCGTGGTTGACGGCGTGAACGTTGCCAAGAAGCACGCACGTCCGAACCCGATGCTGGGCACCACTGGTGGTGTGGTCGACAAGGTCATGCCGCTGCATATTTCCAACGTTGCGCTCGTGGATGCCAATGGCAAGCCGTCGCGCGTCGGCATCAAGGTGGAAGACGGCAAGCGCGTGCGCGTGCTGAAGACCACCGGCGCCGTCGTGGCAGCTTGATTCTGGGCAAGGATAGGAGTTGAGCATGACAGCACGTCTGCAAGAGTTTTACAAAGAACAGGTCGTACCGAAGCTGATCGAACAGTTCGGTTTCAAGTCGGTCATGGAAGTGCCGCGCATCACCAAGATCACCCTGAACATGGGCCTTGGCGAAGCCATCAATGACAAGAAGGTCATTGAGCTGGCCGTGGGCGACCTGACCAAGATCGCCGRTCAGAAGCCGGTGGTGACCAAGGCCAAGAAGGCAATCGCCGGCTTCAAGATCCGCCAGGGTTATCCCATCGGCGCGATGGTGACGCTGCGTGGCGAGCGCATGTTCGAATTCCTGGATCGTTTCGTCACCGTGGCACTGCCCCGCGTGCGTGACTTCCGTGGTGTGTCGGGCCGCTCGTTCGATGGTCGTGGCAACTACAACATCGGTGTGAAAGAGCAGATCATTTTCCCCGAAATTGAGTACGACAAGATCGACGCACTGCGTGGTCTGAACATCAGCATCACGACGACGGCGAAGAATGACGAGGAAGCCAAGGCACTCCTCGGCGCATTCAAGTTCCCGTTCCGCAATTAAGGGGTTACCGTGGCTAAATTGGCTCTGATTGAACGTGAGAAGAAGCGCGCCAAGCTCGTGGCAAAGTATGCCGACAAGCGCGCAACCCTCAAGGCCATTATTGACGATCAGGAAAAGTCGGAAGAAGAGCGTTATGGCGCACGTCTGGAGCTGCAACAGCTCCCGCGCAACGCGAACCCGACCCGTCAGCGCAATCGCTGCGCGATCACCGGTCGTCCCCGCGGTACCTTCCGCAAGTTTGGCCTGGCGCGTAACAAGATCCGTGAAATCGCCTTCCGTGGCGAAATCCCGGGTCTGACGAAAGCCAGCTGGTAATTACGCACAGGCTACAGGAGAAACAGTATGAGCATGAGCGATCCTATCGCCGATATGCTGACGCGCATCCGCAACGCCCAAGGCGTGCAGAAAGCGTCGGTTGTCATGCCGTCGTCGAAGCTGAAAGTGGCAATCGCCAAGGTCCTGAAGGACGAAGGCTATATCGACGACTACGCCGTGAAGGAAGAAGGCGGCAAGGCACAACTGAGCATCGGTCTGAAGTACTACGCCGGCCGTCCGGTCATCGAGCGCATTGAGCGCGTCTCGAAGCCCGGTCTGCGCGTGTACAAGGGCCGCAGCGACATTCCCCAAGTGATGAACGGCCTGGGCGTCGCGATCATCTCGACCCCGCAGGGTCTGATGACCGACCGCAAGGCACGTGCCACTGGCGTGGGCGGCGAAGTTCTTTGCTACGTCGCGTAAGGAGTAACCATGTCCCGTGTAGGTAAGGCTCCCATCGCGCTGCCCAAAGGCGCAGAAGTCAATGTGGCGGCTGGCGTGCTCTCCGTGAAGGGCCCGCTCGGCACGCTGWCSCAGCCGATTCACARCCTGGTGCAGGTCAAGGTCGAAAACGACACGCTGACCTTCGCCCCGGCCGACGAATCGCGCGAAGCAAACGCACTGCAGGGCACCATGCGCGCCCTGGTGGCCAATATGGTCAAGGGTGTGACCACCGGTTTCGAGCGCAAGCTGAACCTGGTCGGCGTGGGCTACCGTGCCCAGCTGCAAGGTGCTGCGCTGAAGCTCCAGCTTGGTTTCTCGCACGACGTGATCCATGCGATGCCGGAAGGCGTGACGGCGACAACGCCCACGCAGACCGAGATCATCATCAAGGGTGCGGACAAGCAGAAAGTCGGTCAGGTTGCCGCGGAAGTTCGCGCGTACCGTCCGCCTGAGCCCTACAAGGGCAAGGGCGTTCGCTACTCGGACGAGCGCGTCATCCTGAAGGAAACCAAGAAGAAGTAAGGGGTGCAATCATGAACAAGAAAGACGCTCGTTTGCGCCGTGCACGTCAGACCCGCGCCAAGATCGCGGAGATGAAGATCAATCGTCTGACCGTGTTCCGTACGAATTCGCATATTTACGCCCAGGTCTACTCGCCGTGCGGCACGCAAGTGCTGGCTTCGGCTTCGACCGTCGAGGCAGAAGTGCGCAAGGAACTGACTGGCAGCGGTGCTACCGCCGCCGCCGCGACCCTGATTGGCAAGCGCATCGCCGAAAAGGCGAAGGCTGCCGGCGTGGAAACCGTTGCGTTCGATCGCGGCGGCTTCCGCTTCCATGGTCGCGTGAAGGCTCTGGCTGACGCTGCGCGTGAAGCCGGTCTCAAGTTCTAAGCGCACATAGAGAGATACGTCATGGCAAAAATGCAAGCAAAAGTCCAGCAGGACGAACGCGACGACGGCCTCCGCGAGAAGATGATCTCGGTCAACCGCGTCACCAAGGTGGTGAAGGGTGGCCGGATTCTCGGTTTCGCTGCGCTGACTGTGGTTGGTGACGGCGATGGCCGCATCGGCATGGGCAAGGGCAAGGCCAAGGAAGTGCCGGTGGCAGTTCAGAAGGCAATGGACGAAGCCCGTCGCAAGATGGTCAAGGTCTCGCTGAAGAACGGCACGCTGCAACACGAAGTCGTGGGCAAGCACGGCGCCGCCAAGGTGCTGATGATGCCGGCCAAGGAAGGTACCGGCGTGATCGCCGGCGGCCCGATGCGCGCGATCTTCGAAGTGATGGGCGTCACCAACGTGGTGACCAAGTCGCACGGCTCGACCAATCCGTACAACATGGTTCGCGCCACGCTGGACGGTCTTCAGAAGATGAGCACGCCCGGCGAGATCGCCGCGAAGCGCGGCAAGTCGGTTGAAGACATCCTCGGTTAAGGAGTCGGACGAAATGTCGCAACAAACCGTAAAAGTGCAACTCGTGCGCAGCCTGATCGGCACGCGTGAGGATCATCGCGCCACCGTCCGTGGCCTGGGCCTGCGCCGCATCAACTCGGTGTCGGAGCTGCAGGACACGCCCGCCGTGCGCGGCATGATCAACAAGGTGTCGTACCTGGTCAAGGTTCTGGCCTGATACAGGACACGGAGAGCAAGATGCAACTGAACAACCTGAAACCGGCCGCCGGTTCGAAGCACGCCAAGCGTCGCGTCGGCCGCGGTATCGGCTCCGGCCTGGGCAAGACTGCCGGTCGTGGTCACAAGGGTCAGAAGTCGCGTTCGGGCGGCTTCCACAAGGTCGGCTTCGAAGGCGGTCAAATGCCGCTGTATCGTCGTCTGCCGAAGCGTGGCTTCACCTCGCTGACGAAGGAATTCACCGCCGAGGTGAGCCTGCGCGACATCGAGCGTCTGGAAGCTGCCGAAGTGGATCTGCTGGTTCTGAAGCAGGCTGGCCTGGTGGGCGATCTGATCAAGAGCGCCAAGGTCATCAAGGCCGGTGAGCTGACCCGCAAGGTGACGATCAAGGGTCTGGGTGCCACCGCTGGCGCCAAGGCTGCGATCGAAGCCGCCGGCGGTCAGATCGCGGCGTAATTTAGCAGCTGATTTCGCAGCATAGGCGAGTCACAGTCGGAGCATCGTTTGGCCACGGCGAAACCCAATGCAAGCACGCAAGCCAAGAACACGGCGAAGTACGGCGACCTCAAGCGCCGGCTGATGTTCCTGGTGCTGGCCCTGATCGTGTACCGCATCGGAGCGCATATTCCGGTGCCGGGGATCGATCCGGAACAGCTTGCGAAGCTTTTCCAGAGTCAGTCGGGTGGCATCCTCGGGATGTTCAACCTGTTCTCGGGCGGTGCGCTGTCGCGCTTTACCGTCTTCGCGCTCGGCATCATGCCGTACATCTCGGCGTCGATCATCATGCAATTGCTGACGATCGTGCTGCCGCAGCTGGAGTCGCTGAAGAAGGAAGGGCAGGCGGGTCAACGCAAGATCACGCAGTACACGCGCTACGGCACGGTGGTCCTGGCCACCTTCCAGGCGCTGTCGATCGCGGTCGCGCTGGAGTCTCAGCCCGGCCTGGTGATCGACCCGGGTCTGATGTTCCGGGCTACGGCGGTGATCACGCTGGTGACCGGCACGATGTTCCTGATGTGGCTGGGTGAGCAGATCACCGAGCGGGGTCTGGGCAACGGCATTTCGATCATCATTTTCGGCGGTATCGCGGCGGGCTTGCCCAACGCGATCGGCGGTCTCTTCGAACTGGTTCGCACTGGTTCCATGAGCATCATCGCGTCGATCCTGATTGTCGCGATCATCGCCGGCGTGACGTTCGCCGTGGTGTTCGTCGAACGTGGCCAGCGCAAGATCCTGGTGAACTATGCCAAGCGTCAGGTCGGCAACAAGGTGTACGGCGGTCAGTCGTCGCACCTGCCGCTGAAGCTGAACATGGCAGGGGTGATTCCGCCGATCTTCGCATCGTCGATCATCCTGTTCCCGGCGACCATCGCGGGCTGGTTCACGTCTGACTCGACGGGCGCTGCAGGCCGGTTCATCAAGGACCTGGCGGCAACGCTGTCGCCGGGCCAGCCGGTCTACATCCTGCTGTACGCTGCTGCGATTGTATTTTTCTGCTTCTTCTATACGGCTCTGGTGTACAACAGCCGTGAAGTGGCGGATAACCTGAAGAAAAGCGGTGCCTTCATTCCGGGCATTCGTCCGGGCGAGCAGACGACGCGCTACATCGACAAGATCCTTGTGCGTCTGACGCTGGCTGGTGCGATCTACATCACACTGGTCTGCCTGTTGCCGGAATTCCTGGTACTGCGCTGGAACGTTCCGTTCTATTTTGGCGGAACCTCGCTGCTGATCATCGTGGTCGTCACGATGGACTTCATGGCCCAGGTCCAGTCCTATGTCATGTCGCAGCAATATGAGTCCCTGCTGAAGAAAGCGAATTTCAAGGGTAATTTGACCTTGCGCTAAAGCCGGGTCGGTACGGGCTAGGTATGGCAAAAGACGACGTCATCCAGATGCAGGGGGAGGTCCTGGAAAACCTTCCCAATGCGACGTTCCGAGTCAAACTGGAGAATGGCCACGTAGTGCTGGGCCACATCTCCGGAAAGATGAGAATGAACTACATCCGGATTCTTCCGGGTGACAAGGTGACGGTTGAGCTGACTCCATATGATCTGTCACGCGCGCGTATCGTCTTTCGGACGAAGTGAAGCGAACAGGAATTGAAGGAAGAGGAAAATCATGAAAGTGCTGGCTTCTGTTAAGCGCATTTGCCGCAACTGCAAAGTTATCAAGCGCAACGGTGTCGTGCGCGTGATCTGCTCGTCGGATCCCCGCCACAAGCAACGCCAAGGCTAATCGTAAAGAGGATTGACGAATGGCACGTATCGCAGGGGTTAACATCCCGAACCACAAGCATACCGAGATCGGCCTGACGGCTATTTACGGTATCGGCCGCTCGCGCGCCCGCAAGATTTGCGAGGCCACCGGCGTTCCGTTTGACAAGAAGGTCAAGGACCTGACCGACGCCGACCTGGAAAAGCTTCGTGACGAAGTCGGCAAGGCCACGGTCGAGGGTGACCTGCGTCGTGAAACCACGATGAACATCAAGCGTCTGATGGACCTTGGTTGCTATCGTGGCGTCCGTCACCGCAGGGGTCTCCCGATGCGCGGTCAGCGCACCCGCACCAACGCCCGTACCCGCAAGGGTCCGCGTAAGGCCGGCGTGGCTCTGAAGAAGTAAAGCCGAAGGCAGAGGAAGAAACTAATGGCAAAAGGTCCGAATAACGCCGCCCAGCGCGCGCGTAAGAAGGTCAAGAAGAACGTTGCCGACGGCATTGCGCACGTCCACGCTTCGTTCAACAACACCATCATCACGATCACCGACCGTCAGGGCAATGCCCTGGCGTGGGCGACCTCGGGTGGCCAGGGCTTCAAGGGTTCGCGCAAGTCGACCCCGTTTGCAGCCCAGGTCGCAGCAGAGAACGCCGGCCGCGTGGCGCAAGACCAGGGCATCAAGAACCTGGACGTGCGCATCAAGGGCCCCGGCCCTGGCCGTGAATCGGCTGTCCGTGCGCTGAACGCGCTGGGCATCAAGATCTCGGTGATCGAAGACGTGACGCCGGTGCCGCACAACGGCTGCCGTCCGCCGAAGCGCCGCCGCATCTAAGCGACGCTGTCATACCCGGGTGGCCGGCGGGGTTTCTTGCCGGTGGCCCGGTGTGGTATCATCGCACGTTGACCTGCTGCATCAGCTTTGCGGCAGGTTTTCGTTTTGCGCCTTTGCGTTTGTCGGGTCGAAGTCTTGGTCCGCCGCCTGGCGCAGTAGCCAGTCATGCTTTTGCGTGCCCCTCCGGGAGCGCGCTGGATAAGCCCACCGTCTGCCACTCAGGCGCCCCCAAGGGGCGGAGAAGGCGGACTCGCGGCGCGTACACAAGGCGCCGCGATCGATCAGGAAGGAAGATAAAGTGGCACGTTATATCGGCCCGAAGGCCAAACTCTCCCGCCGTGAAGGCACCGACCTGTTCCTGAAGAGCGCACGTCGCTCGCTCGCCGACAAGTGCAAGCTGGACAGCAAGCCGGGCCAGCATGGCCGTACCTCGGGTACGCGCACCTCCGACTACGGCAACCAGCTGCGTGAAAAGCAGAAGGTCAAGCGTATCTATGGCGTGCTCGAGCGCCAGTTCCGCCGTTACTTCGCCGAAGCCGACCGCCGCAAGGGCAACACCGGCGAAAAGCTGCTGCAACTGCTGGAATCGCGCCTGGACAACGTCGTCTATCGCATGGGCTTCGGCTCGACCCGCGCCGAAGCGCGCCAGCTCGTGTCGCACAAGGCGATCCTGCTGAACGGTCAGGCCCTGAACGTGCCGTCGGCACAGGTCAAGGCTGGCGACGTCATCACCATCCGCGAGCAGTCGAAGAAGCAAGTCCGTATCGCCGAAGCGCTGTCGCTGGCCGAGCAATCTGGTTTCCCGCAATGGGTCGCCGTTGACGCGAAGAAATTCGAAGGCACGTATAAACAAGTGCCGGATCGCGCCGATATCTCCGGTGACATCAACGAAAGCCTGATCGTCGAATTGTATTCGCGTTAATCGCACGAATCTGTCCGACACCATCGAACGGTCAGGGGCTTGCGTTTCTCGTCAAGCTTCACATTCAGCCCGACGCGCTGCCGCGCGCCGGGCTTATTGCCCATCGTACGATGGGATTTTCAGGTTCCATACGTCAGCCTTATCGGTGTAACGAGCCGAGGGTATTGAAAAGGACAACCTAATGCAAACAGCACTCCTCAAGCCTAAAATCATCGCCGTAGAGCCGCTGGGCGACCATCACGCGAMGGTCGTGATGGAGCCGTTCGAGCGTGGCTACGGCCATACGCTCGGTAACGCCCTGCGTCGCGTGCTGCTGTCGTCGATGGTCGGCTATGCCCCGACCGAAGTCACGATCGCTGGGGTGGTCCACGAGTATTCCACCATCGATGGCGTGCAGGAAGACGTAGTCAACCTGCTGCTCAATCTGAAGGGTGTGGTCTTCAAGCTGCACAACCGTGATGAAGTCACGGTGTCGCTGCGCAAGGAAGGCGAAGGCGTTGTGACGGCTGYCGATATCGAGCTGCCGCACGATGTCGAGATCATCAACCCCGGCCACGTGATCGCTCACCTGTCGGCCGGCGGCAAGCTCGACATGCAGGTCAAGGTCGAACAAGGCCGTGGCTATGTGCCGGGCAACGTGCGCAAGTTCGGCGACGAAGCGGGCAAGGTCATCGGCCGCATCGTGCTGGACGCTTCGTTCTCGCCGGTGCGCCGTGTGTCGTACGCAGTGGAATCCGCTCGCGTGGAACAGCGTACCGACCTCGACAAGCTGGTGATGAACATCGAAACCGATGGCGTGATCTCGCCCGAGGAAGCGATCCGCCAGTCGGCCCGCATCCTGGTCGACCAGCTGTCCGTGTTCGCCGCGCTGGAAGGCACCGAGTCGTCGGCGGAAGCCGCTTCGAGCCGCACGCCGCAGATCGACCCGATCCTGCTGCGCCCGGTCGACGACCTGGAGCTGACGGTGCGTTCGGCCAACTGCCTGAAGGCCGAAAACATCTACTACATCGGCGACCTGATCCAGCGCACCGAGAACGAGCTGCTGAAGACCCCGAACCTGGGTCGCAAGTCGCTCAACGAAATCAAGGAAGTGCTGGCTTCGCGCGGCCTGACCCTTGGCATGAAGCTCGAGAACTGGCCGCCCGCAGGTCTGGAGAAGTAATTTCGCCGCGCGCGGCGGGGGGCAGGTCCCCGCGCCGCGCCGGTGATCCCGGCAGCCGGCATGTGCCGGCCGCTCCAATCGACTACCGGCCCGCGCCGAACCGGGGATTGACCCGGCCAAGCGATAGAAGAGCTGGTCAAACATTGCAATAAAGGAATCATCATGCGTCACCGTCATGGTTTGCGGAAACTGAACCGCACCTCGTCGCACCGTCTCGCGATGCTGCGCAACATGTCCAACTCGCTGTTCCAGCACGAGCTGATCAAGACCACCCTGCCCAAGGCCAAGGAACTGCGCAAGGTTGTCGAGCCGCTCATCACGCTGGCCAAGAAGGACACCGTTGCCAACCGCCGCCTGGCCTTCGCCCGCCTGCGCGACCGCGACATGGTCACCAAGCTGTTCAACGAACTCGGCCCGCGCTACAACGCTCGTCCGGGCGGCTACACGCGTATCCTGAAGTTCGGCTTCCGCCAGGGCGACAATGCGCCGATGGCGCTGGTCGAGCTGGTTGACCGTCCGGAAATCACCGAAGCCCCGGCAGAAGAAGCCGCGGAATAAGGTTGATGCCGTCCCGCCGCCTGCGACCATTGGTCCCCGGCGGCTGGCGCGGACACCGCTTACAATCGAGCCAGGCTAGATGCCTGGCTCTTTTGTTTTTGCGGCCCCCGGTTTGCGGGCCGCAAGCCTGGGGCCGGGTGGCGAGTGGGAGACGAGCGATGAGCGACAGCGAGACGATACTGGTGATGACGGCGTTGCCCGATGCCGAAGCCGCCGCGCGCGTGGCGCGCGCCGTGCTGGAATCGCGCCTGGCAGCCTGCGTGAACCGGCTTGCGCCGTGCGAGTCCGAATACTGGTGGCGCGGCGAGATCGAGACGGCGAAGGAGTGGCCGCTGGTGATCAAGACCACGCAGGACCGCTACGCGGCGCTGGAAGCCGCGATCCGCCTGGCCCACCCCTACGAGGTGCCGGAGATCGTGGCCGTGCCCGTGGTGGCCGGCTTCGCGCCCTACCTGGCCTGGGTCGCCGAGGAAACGGGTGCGGCCCCGGCCGGTGACGAGCGGGCATAGCAACGCCGGGCGGCCGTGATGCCGATCGCCGCGCGGCAAGACCAACGATATTTTCAAGGACGGAGCATGGGTTTCGCAGTGGAGTCGGGCGCGTTGGGCCGCCAGCCGGCAACAACGGTGGTGCGGCAAAATGCCGCAGTGCGCTTGCTGTTCTCGCTGCTGGCCATGCTGTGGCTCTGCTTCGGCGGTATCGCGCATGCGGCCTCGGAGGAAGACTTCCTGCCGCCGGAACAGGCGTTCCGCTTCGCCGCGCGCCAGGTCGACGCGCAGACCATCGAGGTCCGCTTCGACGTGGCCGACGGCTACTACCTCTACCGCGACCGTTTTGCCTTTGCCGCGCAACCGGCATCGGTCAAGCTGGGCGCGCCTGCGTTTCCGCCGGGCAAGGTCAAGTTCGACGAGACCTTCGGCAAGGAGATGGAGACCTATCACGGTGGCCTGACCATTCGCGTGCCGGTCGAAGCCGCGCCCGCCGATGGCAAGTGGTCGCTGGTGGTGACCTCGCAGGGCTGCGCCGACAAGGGCTTGTGCTATCCGCCGATGGAGAGTGTCTTCAAGGTGGGCGGTGGTGCGCTCGACGGCCTGTTTGGCAAGACTGCGAAGGCGGATTCGACTCCTGCCGGCGTACCCGCCCCTGCGGGGACGGCCAGGAGCGCTGGCAACGCCAGCGCCGCGGCCGACGCGGCTGCCGCCCCCCTGTCGGGCCCGGCCGACGAGAACGACCGCATCGCGGGCGCGCTGGCCAGCCGCAATCTCGGCCTGATCGCTGCACTGTTCTTCGGCCTCGGCGTGCTGCTGACCTTCACCCCCTGCGTGCTGCCGATGGTG
Organism: Cupriavidus sp. 05N40; assembly: GCF_056397305.1. Lineage (NCBI taxonomy): Bacteria > Pseudomonadati > Pseudomonadota > Betaproteobacteria > Burkholderiales > Burkholderiaceae > Cupriavidus > Cupriavidus sp. 05N40. The sequence continues at coordinate 678 of NZ_JBFTND010000107.1, read as the reverse complement.
CCGATCCTGTCCTCCATCGTGGTGGGCGAGCACGTCACGCGCGGCCGTGCGCTGCTGGTGTCCCTGGCCTATGTGTTCGGCATGGCGGTGGTCTACACCGGCGTCGGGGTGGCCGCCGGGGTGCTCGGCGAAGGCTTGTCCGCCGCGCTGCAGGCCCCGTGGGTGCTGGCATTGTTCGCCGCGCTGATGGTGGGCCTGTCGCTGTCCATGTTCGGCCTCTACGAACTGCAGTTGCCGCAGCGCTGGCAGACCCGGCTGACGGCATCGTCCAACCGGCGCCAGGGCGGGCAGCTGGCCGGCGCCGCCGCCATGGGCGCAATCTCCGCGCTGATCGTCGGCCCCTGCGTGACCGCGCCGCTGGCCGGCGCGCTGGCCTATATCGCGCGTACCGGCGACGCCATGACCGGTGGCGCGGCGCTGTTCGCCATGGCGCTCGGCATGGGCCTGCCGCTGGTGCTGGTGGGCGTTGGCGCGGGTAACCTGCTGCCTCGCGCCGGGYGCTGGATGGAGATGACCAAGCGCTTCTTCGGTTTTCTGCTGCTGGGCGTGGCGCTGTGGATGGTCAGCCCGGTCCTGCCAGCCTGGGTGCTGATGACGGGGTGGGCTGCCCTGCTGCTGGTGGGCGCCGTGTTCCTGAGCGCCTTCGAGGCGCTCGGCCCGGATGCGCATGGCCTGGCC
>NZ_JBFTND010000106.1:0-39786 GCF_056397305.1 Cupriavidus sp. 05N40 | reverse complement strand
GTTCATCTCCAGGAAGAAGTACTTGTTATCGCGCTGGTCGACCACGAACTCGATCGTGCCCGCGCCGCAGTAGCCGGCGTTACGTGTCAGGCTCACCGCGCACTCGCCCATGGCCTGGCGCATTGCCGCATCGACCGCCGGGGAGGGTGCCTCTTCGATCAGCTTCTGGTGGCGGCGCTGCGTCGAGCATTCGCGTTCGCCAAGGTAGACCACGTTGCCGTGCGCATCGGCCATCACCTGGATCTCGATATGGCGCGCATGCTCGATGAATTTCTCCATATACAGCGTGGCGTCGCCGAACGCGGACTGCGCCTCGTTGGCGGCCGAGCTCATCAGCGATTCAAGTTCGCTTTCTTCCCTGACCACCCGCATGCCGCGCCCGCCGCCGCCGGCGGTGGCCTTGATCAGCACCGGGTAGCCGATCTGCGCCCCGACGTGGCGCGCATGCGCCACATCGGCCAGCGCGCCGGAGCCGGGTACGCGCGGTACGCCAGCCTGCTCGGCCAGGCCCACGGCGGTGATCTTGTCACCCATCGCATCGATGGCTTCGGCAGACGGCCCCACGAACACCAGCCCGGCCTTGATGCAGGCGCGCACGAACGACGAGCGTTCGGACAGGAAGCCGTAGCCGGGATGCACCGCGTCGCAGCCAGTGCGCAAAGCCGCCTCGACGATCTTGTCGGCACGCAGGTAGCTCTCGGCAGCGAGCGGGGGACCGAGCACGACCATTTCGTCGGCCAGCCTGGCGGCTAGCGTATCGGTGTCCGCTTCGGAGACACCTGCCACCGCCTCGATACCCAGGGTGCGGCAGGCGCGAATCACGCGCACGGCGATTTCGCCACGGTTGGCGACGAACACGCGCCGGATATCGCGCTTTGCCACGGGGGCTTGTGCATTGTTGTTCATATTCAGCCCTCCTGTGCCGGCTTCATCAGCATCACGATCTGGCCGTGCTGCACCGGCTTGCCGTCCTCGACCACGATGCGCTCGACGGTGCCTGCCACTTCGGCCTTGACCGAGTTGAACATCTTCATCACCTCGACCAGACACACCGTGTCGCCGATATCGACCGTGCTGCCCACCGCGACAAAGGCCGGCTGGTCGGGGCTGGGGTGCAGATAGAAGGTGCCGACCATCGGCGCGCGTACCGCAACCAGGCCCGCAGGCACGTCTTCAAGAGGGGGTGGCGCGGCAGACGCACCGGTGGTGCCGGGGGCTTGCGCCGCAGGCACGGCGGCGCGCGGGGCGGCGGACTGCGGTGCCCGCTCTGGCGCGAACGCCGCGGCCCCGGGCTTGCGGGCATGCAGCGCGAACTCGCCGACCGTCACGTCCAGCGATTCCAGGTGTTCAGCGCTGTCGAGGATTTCGAGGATACGACGTACGTCGGTATGGGAAAGGGGCATGGCTTTGTCTCCATCTACGGAAGTGTGCGCGTCTTCGTCAGCGCATGGATTCATTAAATCATGCTCACATTCCTATTGTCAACAATCGTAATGTAGAATAAAGTCCAGTCATCCGACGTGGGGTCGGGCTAATTCAGGAACTCGACATGACGACAGAGACGATTCGATCCGAGATCACCGGCACCGTGTGGAAGGTAGTGGTGGAACCAGGCACCGCGCTGCAGGCCGACGACACCATCATGATTCTCGAATCGATGAAGATGGAGATCCCGGTGCTGGCGCCCGAAGTCGGCAGGGTCCTCAAGCTGCTGATCGCCGAGGGCGAGCCGGTGCGCGAAGGGCAGGAAATCGCGGTCTTCGAAGAAGAGTGAGCGCCATGAAGCACCCGGACGCGGCAGGGGACTCGCAAGGGGCGCCGATGCGCGCCGGCGCGAGCCATCACTTGCAGACGGTGCCGGAGCAGATCGCAGAGCGCATCTTCGCGGCCATCGAACGGGGCGAGTACGCGCCGGGCGAACGCATCCGCGAAGAAACGCTCGCCGAGCAGTTCGCGGTGAGCCGCGGACCGGTGCGCGAAGCGTTGCGCATCCTGGAGAAGGACTCGGTCGTGCGCATCCTGCCCAATCGTGGCGCCCACGTCACGCAGCTCTCCATCAAGGAGGTCTGCGACCTCTTCGATATCCGCCGCGACCTGGTGGYCGCGATGATCCGCCGGCTTGGCCGCCGCAACGATGCGGTCATTGCCTGGATCGACGCCGAAGTGCGCGAGCTTGAAACGGTGGTGCAGGGCTGCGGCCCGGGCGACGCCTATCTCGCCATCATCGACCGCCTGGGCCGCATGCTGGCCGACAGTTCCGGCAACGAGCGGCTCGCTGAAATCCTGGGCTCGCTGGCGCGGCAGACGCGGCGCTACGCCAGGCTCGGGCTGGCCACCGCGGCGCGACGCGAAGCATCGGCACGCATCTGGCGGACGCTGCTGAACGACCTGAAGGCCGGCGACGCGAACCGCGCGGCCAATGCCATCGAACAACTGATCGACGCTTCGCGCCACGAAGCCGTGAGGCAACTGGAGGCGGACACGGCGAGCGCCGGGCGCGAAGCCGCCGGACACGAAAGGGCGAGTGCCGCCCTCCGAACAAAGGACTTGCTCCAATGAGTGCAAAGAGAATCGCAGGCCATGCCCTGTCATGGGCCGCAGCGCAGTTTCGCGACCGGCCCGCGGTCGTGTTCCGCGACCGCAGCTTCAGCTATACGCAGATCGAACGGCGCAGCAATCAGCTCGCCAACGCGCTGATCGGCCTGGAACTGCGTCCCGGCGAACGGCTTGCCGTGCTGCTCAACAACTCGGTGGAGAGCATCGACAGCCAGTTCGGCGCCGAAAAGGCGGCGCAGGCCTACGTGGCCCTGAACGCGCGCCACACCTTGCGCGAGCAGGCGGCGATCCTCAACGACGCCGAGGCTTCGGTGCTGATCGCCGGCGCCGAGTTTCGCGAGATTGCGCAGCAGGTGCGCCATCACGTGCCGTCGCTGCGGCACGTGATCGGCGTGGGCTGGCATGACGCCGGCGTGCTCGGGTTCGATGCGCTGCTCGCCCGCGCTTCGGACCGTTTCCCGGGCCTTGAGGTGCCGGCCGGTCTGCTGCTGCGAATCGCCTACACCTCGGGGACGACCGGCCAGCCGAAGGGCGTTGCCTATAGCATCGAGCGCTGGGAAGCACGCCTGGCCAACCAGTTTGGTGCCATGGAATACGGCCTCGGCATCGATGACGCGATGCTTCACGCCGGCCCGCTCACACACGCGGCCGGGGTGCACCTGCTGCCGTGCTACTTGCGTGGGGCACGCAATATCGTGGCCGACCGCTTCGATGCCGGGCAGGTGCTGGCGCAGATCGCCAGCGATCGCATCACCCAGTTGATGGTGGTGCCTACCATGCTGAGCCGCCTGCTTGAAGCGCTGGCCGCCAACCCCGCCGCGGACGTGTCTGCCCTGCGGCGCGTGCACTACGGCACCGCGCCGACGCCAACCAGCACGATCCATGAGGCGCTGCAGCGGCTGGGTCCGATCCTGCGCCAGCAATACGGCATGACCGAAGCGGTCCAGCCCTTGTCCGTGCTCTACCCGCACGAGCACCTGGAGCACGGCCAGCCCTCGGCGCGCATCGCCTCGTGCGGCCGGCCGACCATGAATGTCGGGATCACGGTGCGCGATGCCGACGGGCAAGCCTTGCAGACCGGTGAGGTGGGCGAGATCGCACTGGCGCACCAGGGCATCGGCGCCGTGGCGTTCTGGCGCCGGCCAGACCTGGAGCGCGAATCCATCCGTGACGGCTGGTATTACAGCGGCGACCTTGGCCGCTTCGACGACGAAGGCTTTCTCTACATCGTCGGCCGCAACAAGGACATGATGATCAGCGGCGGCTTCAACGTCTATGCGCGCGAAGTCGAGGACGCGCTGCACGCGCATCCGGCTGTAGCGGAGGTGGCGGTGCTGGGCCTGCCCGACGCCGAGTGGGGCGAGGTGGTCGCGGCATTCGTGGTGCGCCGGCCCGGACAGGGCGGCGACGCCGATGCGCTCGGCCGCCATTGCGCCGGGCTGATCGCCGGCTACAAGAAGCCACGCGTGATCGAGTTTGTCGACGCGCTGCCGCGCAACCATGCCGGCAAGGTGACCAAGAACGACTTGCGCGACGCCTACCTGGCGCGCCATGCAGAAGGAGCGATTTCCAAATGAACACGACTCAGGCAACCCAGCCCGCAACGCAGTCTCCAACCCAACCTGCAACCCAACCTGCCAATGGCGAATGGACGGACGAGCTCCATGAGCTGACACAGCGCCGCGCCATCGCGCATGCACTCGGCGGCGAGGAGCAGGTCGCGCGCCATCACGCACAAGGCAAGCTCACCGCGCGCGAACGTATCGATTACTTGCTCGACGCCGGCAGCTTCGCCGAGATCGGCGTGCTGGCCGGTTCCGTCAAATACGGCGCGGATCGCAAGCGCGAGCAGTTCACGCCCAGCAATGCGGTCGTCGGCATCGGCAAGATCGACGCGCGGCGCACGGTGGTGGCGGCCGACGACTTCACGATCCGCGCCGGCTCGTCCGAAGGCTCGGTATCGGAAAAGTGGATCTACGCTGACCGTTACGCCTGGGAGTACAAGCTGCCGATCGTGCGCATGGTCGACAGCGCCGGCGGCAGCGTCAAGCTGCTCGACAAGCTCGGCCACACCAAGATCCAGGGCTACGCCATGTTGCCGATGACGCAGCTGCTCGGCGCCGTGCCGGTCGTTGGTATCGCGCTGGGCGCCTGCGCGGGCCTTGGCGCGGTGCGGGTCGGTTCCGCCCACCTGTCCATCATGATTCGTGGCAAGAGCCAGGTCTTCGCCGGCGGGCCGCCGGTAGTGAAGCAGGCGCTGGGCCTCGACATCGACAAGGAGGGGCTGGGCGGCTACGACGCGATGCACCGATTCAGCGGCGCGGTGAGCCTGGCCGTCGAAACCGAAGAGCAGGCCCTGGAGGCCACGCGGCGTTTCCTTTCGTACCTTCCCGGCAATGTGTGGGAACAGCCGCCGCGCGTGGCCTGCGAGGATCCGGTCGATCGCTGCGACGAGTGGCTCAACCGCGCGATCCCCGCCGACAAGCGCAAGGTGTTCCAGGCGCGCAAGATCCTGAAGGCGATCTTCGATGAAGGCTCGCTGTTCGAGATGTCGCCGGACTTCGGCGGCTCGACCATCACCTGCCTGGCGCGCCTGAACGGCCATGCGGTAGGCGTGATGACCAACAACCCGATGGTGATGGGCGGCGCCCTGACGCGCGCCGCCGCGCTGAAGATGGCGCGCTTCGTCGACCTGTGCGACACCTTCCACCTGCCCATCGTCAACCTGGCCGATCAACCGGGCGTGATGACCGGCCCCGACGCCGAGCGCGAAGGCACGCTGTCCGCCGCGCTGCAGGCCATGCATGCGATCGAGCAGTCTGGCGTGCCTTGGCTGGCGATCGTGCTGCGGCGTTGCGTGGGCTTGGCCGGCGCCATGCTGAGCCCGTGGCACGGGCCGTCGGGCACCGCGCTGCCGAACCGCTATGCGTGGCCGTCGGCACGCTGGGGCTCGATCCCGGTCGAAGGCGGCGTTGCCGCGGCCTACAAGCAGGACATCGCCGCGGCCGCGGACCCGGTCGCACACCGCCTGGACCTGGAGGCGCACTACCACGCGATCTCCTCGCCGATGCGCACCGCCGAACGCTTCGGTGTGCTCGACATCATCGAACCGGCGAGCACGCGACCGCTGCTTTGCGCCTGGGTCGAAGACGCATACCGGGCCACCGCCCGCCGCCTCGGCCCGGTCGGCCGCACGATGCGCTAAGGGAGGACCACCGGCATGGACACCACGCTCGAACTTCCCGACCCGGTGACGGATACCGCAGCGGGCCCTGGCAGCTACGAGGCACAACGCGCCCGGCTCGACGCCCGTATCCGTGAGGCCCTGGCGATGGGAGGCGAAGCCAAGCTCGCCCGGCGCCGGGCCAGCGGCCATCTGAACGCGCGCGAGCGCATCGCGCAACTGTTGGACGACGGCTCGTTCAGCGAGACTGGCATGCTGGCGGTCTCGGTGCTTCCCGCCGACCGCGGCACATCGCCGGCCGACGCCAAGATCACCGGCACGGGGCGCGTCGACGGACGGCGAGTGGCGGTGGTGTCGAACGACATGACCGTCATGGGCGCGTCGTCCTCGGCGGTCAACATGCGCAAGATCGCCCGCCTGAAGGAGACGGCCACGCGCAGCGGCATGCCGCTGATCTTCCTGGGCGAGTCGAGCGGCTCGCGTGTGCCTGACAGCCTGGGCGCGGAAGCGATGGCCGGTGCCGGCCAGGACCCGCAGCAGTACTGCCGCCGGCGTGAAATTCCTTGGGTGAGCGCGGTGCTCGGGCCTTGCCTGGGCTCGTCGACCTGGTACACCTGCCTTTCCGATTTCGTGGTCATGCGCAAGGGCGCGTTCCTCGCGGTGTCGAGCGCGCGGGTCACGTCGCTGGCCATCGGCGAAGCGGTCGATCCCGGGGAACTCGGCGGCTGGAAGCTGCATGCCGAGCAGACCGGGCTGGTGGACGTGATCGTCGACAGCGACGAGGAAGCGCTGGCGGCAATCCGCCGCTTCCTCGGCTACCTGCCGTCGCACGCCGGCGTCCGCCCGCCGAGCCTCCCGGCTGCCAAGGCGACCGCGCCCGACGCGGACAGGCTCCTCGAACTCGTGCCGTCGGCGCGCAGCAAGACCTACGATATGCGCAAGGTCATCGCCGGCATCGTCGACGAAGGCAGCTTCTTCAACCTGAAGGATCGCTTCGGTCGTGCCGCGGTGACCGGCCTGGCGCGGCTGAATGGCGAGAGCGTGGGCATCGTCGCCTCGAATCCGATGTTCAAGGGYGGCGCGATGGACCCCGAGGCTTGCCGCAAGGTCACGTCGTTCCTGGTGATGTGCGATTCGTTCAACATACCGATCCTCTTCCTGGTCGACACGCCGGGCTTCCTGGTCGGCATCGAGGGCGAGCGCAAGGCTGCACCCGCGCATATCATGAACATGATTCACGCCGTGCAACTGTGCAGCGTGCCTAAGCTGTCAGTCATCCTGCGCAAGAGCTACGGCCAGGCCTACATCAACATGGGCGGCGGCCGCAACAGCGACGAGGTGGCGGCCTGGACCAGCGCCGACACCAGCTTCATGGACCCGCAGATCGGCGTCAGCGTGCTCCACGGCATCAAGCGCGAGGACGACCCGGCGCGCTTTGACCGACTGAAGGCCGAACTGGCGCGCGATACCTCGGCCTACGCACTGGCCGGCGCCTTCGGCGTACAGGCCGTGATTCCCCCGCAGCAGACCCGCGCCTGGCTGATCGAAGCATTGGCCACCCATCGCCGCGAAGGTAACGGCGGCATCGGCCAGCACGAGATGCGCGCGTGGCCGACGTACATCTGAATGCACTTCGACCAGTAGGCTTAACCCAAGGGATGCCAGACGTGAAAACCACTACCCTGTCGGCCGTAACGGCCAACACCCCCCTGAACGCGCCCGCCGGGCTGTCGCGTGCCCATGCGTGGGTCGTGTTCGCGCTCACCTTTGGCCTGATGCTGTCCGACTATCTGTCGCGCCAGCTCATCGGCGCGGTATTTCCCGCCTTGAAAGCCGAATGGGCGCTCTCCGACTCGCAACTCGGGATGCTGGTGAGCGTGGTCTCGCTTGCCGTCGGCGTGCTGTGCGTGCCGATTTCACTGGTCTCGGACCGCTGGGGACGAGTCAAGAGCATCACGCTGATGGCCTTCGTGTGGTGCCTGGCGACTATCGCCTGCGGCCTGGCGCAGAGCTATGGCCAGTTGCTGCTGGCGCGGATGTTCGTCGGCCTCGGCGAGGCGGCTTACGGTGCAGCGGGGGCCGCGTTGCTGGCCCATGTGTTTCCCGCCAGGCAGCGCGCCGCGGTGCTGGGCGCATTCCTGTCGGCCGGCTTGTTCGGGTCCGTACTCGGCGTGGTCGTCGGGGGCGCCGTGGCGGCCCAGGCGGGGTGGCGCATGGCCTTCTTTGCCGTGGGGGCGCCGGGCCTGCTGCTGGCCCTGATCTATCCCTTCGTCGTGCGCGACTACAAGACCGCCGCGTTGAGCGCCGAGGGGCAGGGGGATGCCGCGCCGGCCCGGCTGCGCCTCGGCCAGATCGCGCGCGAAGTGTTTGCCGCGCGCTCGGGCAATCTCACCTACGTCGCGAGCGGATTGCAGATGGCAATACCGGCGATCCTCATTGCATGGCTGCCGACATACCTCGGCCGCTACCAGGGCATGGACGTGAAGCAGGCAGGGCTGATGGCCGGCGTGGCCGTGCTGGCTTCCGGCATCGGCATGATCTTTGGCGGCGGTCTGGCGGACCGGCTTAGCGCCAGGCATCCGCGACGCCGGGCGCTGGTGCCCGCCGCCTATGCGGTGCTGTCGGCTCTGGTACTGATTACCGCATTCGCGCTGCCGCCCGGTCCGCTGGCCCTGGGCCTGATCTTCCTTGGCGCATTGTTCGCCGCCGCGCACGGAGGCTGTTCCGGGGCCATCGTTTGCGATGTCACCCATCCCGGCGTGCGCGCGACGGTGACGGCGATCATCTCCCTGGCCAACAACCTGATTGGCCTCGCGCCGGGCCCCCTGCTCGTCGGCGCGTTCTCGGACGTTCTCGGCCTGAAGCCGGCACTGACGCTGGCGCCCGTGTTTGCGCTGGCGGCGGCGGTCTTCTTCGTCCTGGCCTCGCGCACCTACGAGGCAGATGCCGCGCGCCATCGCACAAGCGGGACGCAAGAGCCAGCCTGACCGTATTTCGTGATCGTTCGACCCACACAGTTAGAACAGAAGACAGGGGCGGGAGGTGTGCCGCTCTTTGGCTCGCTTGTCGCCTTTCTGTCTGACCGCCGTCCCGTGCCGGGCGTTCTGGAAACGCCTGCATTGGGGGAGCGTCGGGTGTGGGCAAATCATCTGCCCTTACGCGTTGGTTTGAGACCGTCTCGATGCGACCCGCCGTGATCAACGGTCTCAAGGCCTCTGCCCAGGGCGCCACGGCCCCTGGCTTCAGGTCTACTAATCCGCACTCGCTTCGCGCAAGCTTCTCTTCTTGACTTCCATTTAGATGGTACCTACAATCTATTTAAGATTGTTAGCGACCACACACAACAGGAGCGGCGAGATGAGGAAGACGAAGGTCGAGACGGCGGAAACCCGTCGACGCATTGTCGAGGTTGCCGCGCGGGAATTCCGGCTGAACGGCATCCAGGCGACGGGGCTGAGCGACGTGATGTCTCCGTTGAACCTTACGCAGGGCGGCTTCTATCGGCATTTCGACTCGAAGGACCAGTTGGTTGCAGAAGCGTGTTCTCAGGCCATGACTGAAGTGATCGAGGGGCTGACAACGGTCGCTCGCGACAGTCAGGCTGCCAGCGGTTTCGCCGCCATGGTGGAAGCCTACGTGTCTCAGGCCCACCGCGACACACCGACCGGCGGATGCCCTCTGGCGGCAATGGGAAGCGAACTCGCCAGGGCCGATAAACAAACGCGCGCGGCCGCCGCGCAAGGTTTTGATGATCTGGTCGACGTACTGGCGAAGCAACTGGCGGACAAGCCGCCGCAGGAAGCCAGGTCGTCTGCCGTGTTCGCGCTGGCAGCCATGATCGGGGCCGTCACGATGTCAAGAGTCGTTGAAGATGCCGACGCTTCAACGGCGATTCTGGAGGATGTGAAGCAACACCTCGGGGCGATGTAAACCTGTCGGACACATTCACAGATTGGAGTAATTAATGGAACAGCGCAAATTCCTCATCACGGGCGCCACGGGCAAGACCGGCGTCTACACCGTCCGGTTCCTGCTGAAGGCGGGGCACGCGGTTCGCGCCTTCGTACACCAGGAGGATGAGCGGAGCGCAGCCCTGCGCGAAGAAGGGGCAGAGATTTTCGTCGGCGACCTCCTCGAGCACGACGACGTGATTCGCGCCATGGACGGAGTGGACGGCGCGTACCTGTGCTATCCGGTTCGTCCCGGCTACATCCAGGCCACCTCGTACTTCGCTGATGCCGCACGGCGTGCCGGCGTCGAGGTCGTGGTCGAGATGTCGCAAATCTCGGCGCGGGAAGATTCCAGGAGCCATGCCGCGCGCGATCACTGGATTGCCGAGCGCGTTCTCGACTGGTCCGACGTTCCGGCAGTCCATATTCGCCCGACGTACTTCTCCGAATGGCTGACATTTCCGTGGGTGCTCGATCCTTTGGTGCAGGAAGGCAAGATCACGCTGCCCTACGGGGAAGGGCGTCATGCGCCGATCGCAGCCGAGGACCAGGCGCGTCTGATCGCCAACATTCTCGCGGAACCCGCAGGCCATATTGGCAAGACTTACTCTCTATTCGGCCCCGTCGAGCTGAATCAGCAGGAGATCGCCAGCGAGATCAGCAAGGTGCTGGGACGCGAGATCACCTATGTGCCATCGACCCTCGAGCAATATCGCGAACATCTGGAGAAGTACAAGCTGCCTGAGTTCGTGATCCAGCATTTCCTTGAAACCGCCATCGACTATCAGAACGGAATCTTCTCCGGTACGGATGGCGTTATCGAAGAAATCACGGGCAAGGCGCCGCAGACCGTGGCTGCGTTTGTACAGGCCAATCGCCAGGTGTTCCAGGCGTAATTTCGCCAGGAACCTGCCGCCCACACAGTCCAATGATCGTGTGGGCGGACGGGCGGGGGCGCAGGTTCATGAAAGGCGGTGGTAGCACGAAATCCAATTCGAACGGTACATCCGGCATTGGCCTTGAACCGATCAGGAGAAAGAAGTGAGCATCCCTGTCACTATCGGTGGCTTGATTGCGCCCGATTCGGAACTGATACGCCCACGCTAGCCGCGACAAGGGACATACGCGCCGAAGCGCAGTTTCAGCAGTGCTTCGCTTACCACCTCCCGCCTCCCGCCTTGCTCCTCCAATAGCGTGGCTTTTCTCACAAACTCCACGGTGCCTGCTTCACTGGCCAGGAGGGCTTCCCCGACCTGGACAGACCAACACGCCTCCGATCCGTGCGCGGCCCGCCATTCGTGCAACCGCCGCGTCAGCAATTGCAGGTCATACTCCTGCGTCACCCCGATCGCCCCATGCAGACCATGCGCGCTCGCGGCTACCAGTTGCGCCGCCTCGCTGCTGCGTGCCTTCGCAATCGCCGCCGTCAGTCGCTGCGGCTGCGTGCCGTTGGTGCCGAAGGCGAGCTCGGCGGCCACCGTGGCGGCGGCGATGTGCTCGGTCATGACCGCCAGTTGATGCTGGATCGCCTGGTACTTGCCGATCGACTTGCCGAACTGCGAGCGGTCCTGGCAGTACTGGAGCGTCATCGCGCCGACGCGCGCGGCGGCCCCCGCGATCAGCGCGGCGTGGAGTGCGGCGCCCCATGCCTGGACGTCGGCGGAGGTCGCACCGGGCAGAGGCGTGGCGACATCGCCGGGCAGCCAGCGCAATGTCGCGCGCTGGCTGCCGCGCACGCCTGTGCCGATGCGCTCGGCCCCGCGGCAGTCGAGCAGATGCAAACCGTCAGCCGTGCCGGCCAGGGTGAAGTCGGCGACCGCACCGAACGGCGTGTATGCGCACACGAGCGCGCCGTTGGCCTCGCGGCGGCACGACTGGGCCAGCGTGATCATGCCGCCCGGCGCGGCGGTATCGGTGCGTGCGAGCAGCGCGCGGGCGGCGATGCTTTGCGCGAGCGGCACCGGCACGGCGTGGCTGCCGATGGTGGTGAAAATCGAAAAGAGGTCGGACAGCGACAGTCCCGCACCGCCGGCGTCTTCGGCGGCTAGCAGTTCGAGAAATCCGGCGTCGGCGAGCGCGTTCCACGCAGGCGCGGGATCGGCCCCGGCTTCGATCGCGCGAATGGCAGCCGGCGTGAATTGGTCCTGCAGGATGGCTTCAATGGCTTCTGTGAACATGGGTGGTCTCCCGTATATGGCCTGCGGGGGCGTCTCAGCGCAGGCCTAGCGCGCGCGCGATCATGCCGCGCAGGATTTCGCGCGTGCCGCCGCGCAGCGAGAAGGTCGGCGAAATCTGGCTCAGGTATGCGACCGTGCGGTACAACTCGGGGTCGGGCGGCGAGTCCGGGTCGGCGGCCATCGCGGATTCGATATAGGCCGGAATGGCCTGTTCGATCTCCGTGCCGAGGTCTTTCACGAGCGCGGCTTCGACCACCGGGCTTTCGTGGCGTGCGAGCTTGGCCGTCACGGCGACCGACATATTGCGCAGCGTGGCGATATGCGTGACGAATCGACCGAGCGCGGCAGCCTCTTCGCGCGTGGCGCCATGGCGGCGCAGGTGGTTCGCCCACAGGTCGAGCAGCACGATGCTCGAGTAGATGCGCTCCGGCCCGCTGCGCTCGAAAGCAAGTTCGGCATTGACCTGCTCCCAGCCGCTGCCTTCTTCGCCGATCAGCGTGTCGGCGGCAAGCTCGACGTTGTCGAAGACGACTTCGCAGAAATGCGCGTCGCCTGTGAGGTCGTGGATCGGGCGGATCGTGACGCCCGGCAGCGACAGATCGACGATGAGTTGGGACAGCCCTTTCTGTTTGTCCTCCGGCGCGCCCGACGTGCGCACCAGTGCGATCATGTACTGGCAGTGATGGGCATTGGTCGTCCAGATCTTCTGCCCGTTCAGCCGCCAACCCGTCCCGGTCGGCGTGGCGCGGCTGCGTACGCTGGCGAGGTCGGAGCCGGAATTGGGCTCGCTCATGCCGATGCAGAAGAATGCCTCGCCACGGCACAGGCGCGGCAGGTAGAACTGCCGCTGCGCTTCGCTGCCATAGCGCAGGATCTGCGGACCGCTCTGGCGGTCGGCGATCCAGTGCGCGGCGACGGGTGCGCCCGCGCTCAGCAGTTCCTCAACGAGCACGAAGCGGCGGAACGCATCGATCCCCGCGCCGCCATAGGCGGGCGGCAGCGTCAGCCCGACCCAGCCGCGCGCGGCGAGGCGACGGCTGAAATCGGCGTCGAAGCCCATCCACGAGCGCGCGCGGCGCTCGGCGGACGCCGCCGGCTGGTGATCTGCGAGGAATTGCCTGACTTCGGCGCGGAAGGCCTCGGCCTCGGGCGGAAGCTCGGCGAGGCGGAAGGTTTGCAGCAACTGGTTCAGCATCACTATTTCCCCGTGAATACGGCGGCACGGCGCGCGGCCGTGGCGGCCACGCCTTCGGCGAAATCGGCAGTCTGCACCTGCCATTCCTGTTCCGACGCCTCGCGGTCCACGGCGGCAGACACGGCGTCGGCCAGGCCCTGGCGCAGCGTGGCGCGGGTCGACACCACGGCCAGCGGCGCCGATGCCGCGATTTCCTGCGCGAGCATCACGGCGTGCTCGAGCACGGCGTCGTCCGGCGCCAGCACGTCGGCCAGACCGATCTCGACCGCCTCGCGGCCGGTGATCCGGCGTCCGGTGAACAACAGCTTCGTAGCCTGCTGCATGCCGATCAGGCGAGGCAGCGTGACCGACAGCCCGAAGCCCGGATGAATGCCGAGCCGGTTGAAGTTGACCGCGAAGCGCGCGGCGTCGCTGGTCACACGGAAATCGGCCACCAGTGCGAGTCCGACGCCGCCGCCGATGGCCGGGCCATGTACCGCGGCGATGATCGGCTTGCGCGTGCGAAACAGGCGCACGGCGTGCTTGTAGATCCGGCGCGGCATCTGCGGATCGGTGGGGCCGCCCGAGAAATCGGCGCCGGCGCAGAAGGCCTTGCCTTGCGCGGCGAGCACGATGGCGCGGCACGACGCATCGTCGTCGAGGCGTTCGAAGATCGCAACGAGGTCATGGATCAACGCCTCGTCGAAATAGTTGTGTGGGGGACGTACCAGCTCGACGATCGCCACGTGGCCGTCATGGCGCACGGCGATGTCCCGGGAGTCTTGATGAGATTGCATGGAGGTCTCCTGTATCGCTTCTTTTGTACAAAGTGCCATCACGACATGGTGGCACCGAGGCGCGCGGTGGCTTGCCGCGCGTCGGCCATCAGCCGTGCGACGATGGCACCGGCCGGCTCGATGCGATCGGCGAATCCGCCGGCCGGTCCGAGTGACACGATGCCCGCTTCGACATCGCCGCCTTCGTACACGCGCTCGCGCGTGCGGGCCRAGAGAATCAGGTCGCCGAACTCGGCATGCGAGCGCGCACCCTGCGCTTCGAGTTGCTGCACCGCGCGGGCGGTGTCGTTCGCCAGTACGCGCCAGGTGTCGCCGAGCGTATCGAGGATGGCGACCGAGCAATGTTCGTCGGACGCCGCGATGCGTTCCTTTAGCGCCCGATGCGCGATGATCTCGTCGGCCACCATGAAGCGGCTGCCGAGCACCACGGCGTCGGCGCCCATCGCAAGCGCAGCGGCAATCTGGCGGCCGCTGCCAATGCCGCCGCCGATCGCCAGCGGCACGCGCACGCGTTCCAGCGCAAAGGCGCCGTTGACGAACGCCGATAGCTTGTTGGCGCCGGGATGGCCGCCTTCTTCCAGTCCGACCAGCGCCACCGCATCCACGCCCAGCCGCTCTGCCGACAGCGCATGGCGCACGCTCGGGCATTTGTGGATCAGCACGCCGCCGCCGCGCTGGATCGGGCCGACCAGCTCCGCCGGCGAATTGCCGGCGCTTTCGAAATGCCGCACGCCTTCTTCGAGCGCGATGCGGACCCAGTCCTGCACGGCAGCGTTGTGGCCGGCGCGGCGCGCCAGCGTCAGGTTGACGCCAAACGGCTTGCCGCCGGTCAGTTCACGGCAACGGCGCAGGTCCTGGCGCAGCGCGTCAGGCGTGGCGAACGAGCGCGCCGTGATGAAGCCCATCGCCCCGGCGTTGACGACAGCCGCCACCACGCCGGATTCGCCGAGATGGTGCATGCCGCCGAGCAGGAGCGGGTGACGGATGCCGAACAGGTCGGTCAGGCGCGTGCGGAACCGCGCGGCCGTCATGACGGCTTCCAGTAGCGTTCGCGCAGCGAGGTCTTGTAGAGCTTGCCGGTCGGCAGACGTGGCATCGCGTCGATAAAGTCGAGCGAGCGCGGGACCATGTACTTCGCCACCTTCGTGCGCAGGTAGGCGAGCAGTTCCTCCGCCAGTTCCGGGGTCGGGCTGACGCCTGCCGCCGGCTCCACGATGGCCTTGACCTCCTCGCCCATCTCCGGATTCGRCACCCCGATGACGGCGGCGTCGCCCACACTGGGATGGATCACCAGCGCATCCTCGATCGCCTGCGGATAGATGTTGACCCCGCCCGAAATGATCATGAACGCCTTGCGGTCGGTCAGGTACAGATAGCCGTCGGCATCGACATGCCCCACGTCGCCCACCGCGGTCCAGCTCGGATGGCGTGGGTGCTGCGCGGCGCGTGTCTTTTCCGGATCGTTGTGGTAGTGGAACGGCAGCGTGTCGCGCTCGAAGTACACCGTCCCGGTCTTGCCGGCAGGCAACTCGTTGCCGTCATCGTCGCAGATGCGGATGCGGCCGAGCAGGGCCGTGCCGACTGATCCGGGGTGGGCCAGCCATTCCTGCGTGTCGAGGCTGGTCGACCCGTTGCCTTCGGTGGCGGCGTAGTACTCGTACAGGATCGGTCCCCACCAGGCGATCATGTCGCGCTTGGTTTCCTGCGGGCATGGAGCGGCCGCATGAATGGCCACGCGATGGCTTGACAGGTCGTACGCGCCGCGCGCCGCGCCATCGAGCTTGAGCATGCGGATGAACATGGTCGGCACCCACTGGCTATGGGTGACTCGATGGCGTTCGATCATGCGCAGCGCGTCTTCGGCGTCGAACTTCTCCATGAAAATGACGGTACCGCCGCCGAACTGCGTTTCCAGCCCGTAGCCCAGTGGTGCCGTGTGGTACAGCGGCGCCGGGGACAAGTACACGGTATTGGCGTCGAAGCCGTAGCGGTCGAATTGCGGGCGGCGCGCGGAGCCGGAGCCCTCGGTGACCTTGCCTTCGGCCTGGGCGCGGAGGATACCCTTCGGGCGTCCCGTTGTGCCGGAGCTGTAGACCATCGTGGCGCCGAGCCATTCGTCGGCCAGGCGCTCGGCGGGGCAGGCAGCAACTTCTGCTTCGTAGCTGTCCCAGCCAGGAATCGTGCCATCGATCATCAGCCGCTTGCGGCAGGTCGGCATGATGTCGCGCAGGGCCGTGGCCAGGTCGCGCATGGCCCAAGAGGTCACGACGACCTGGGCATTGCTGTCTTCGATGATATAGGCGGCCTCCGGGGCGGTCAGGTAGCGGTTGACCGGCGTGATCAGCAGCCCGGAGCGCAACGCGGCCCAGCACACCTCGAAGCAGCGGATATTGTTCTCCAGCACCATGGCAAGGTGGTCGCCACGGCGCAGGCCAAGCGCGTAGAGGTACTGGGCGAAGCGGTTGGAGCGTTCGTCAAGTTCTTGGTATGTGAGCAAATCTCCCGTGGTGCCGTTGATGACGGCGGGCTTGTCGGGCGTCTGCGCGGCGTGGTCGCCGAGGTATTTCGGGGTTTTCGTCATGGCTTGGGCTCGCGATCAGCGTTGCGGAATCTCGCCGGAAACATCGGCGTTGGCGGCGGCCTGGCGCACCAGTGCCGGAATCTCGGCGACCACTTCCTGCGCAGGCGCACTGGCGGCGCCAGTGACGACGACGCGGTTTTTGCAGATCTGTTGTTGCATGGTTGCTTCTCTGAGTATTCCGATGGATGCTCGATGGTCCTTCGCGGGGCGCCGCGAAGGACCGCGCCGGTGACTAGCGCGCGCTGACGTCGTAGGTCTTGACGATCGATGCGTAGCGCCCGCGCTCCGCATCGATCATCCGGCTCATTTCCTTCCCGGGCATGCCGAGTACGCCGGCGTACAGCGTCTGTGCGGCGAAGCTCTTGAACTCGGCGGAGCCGATGGCCTTGAGCAATGCGTCCTCCAGCCTGGCGACGACCGGCTCCGGCGTTTTCGCGCTGACCGCGAAGCCCACCCAGACCGTCAGCTCGTAGCCGGGCAGACCACTTTCGGCGACCGTCGGGACATCGGGCAGTTCGGGATGGCGTGCGCGGGTCGTGACAGCCAGTGGGCGCAGCTTGCCGGCACGGATGAGCGGCAGCGCGCCGCCGAGATCGAGCAGCGCCGCGTCCACGGCGCCCCCCATCACGTCGGTCTGGGCCTGAGATGCGCCCTTGTAGAGGACGTGGTTGAACTCGACCCCGGACATCTGCTGCATCTGCAGCGCGCCGAGCCGGTAGTGGTAGCTGTAGTTCGCCAGGCTGACCGAGTTCGGCGCCTTCTTCGCGGCGGCCAGAAAGTCGCCGAACGTCTTGTACGGCGACGACGGGCCCGTCACCAGTACCGACGTGGCGCGGATCGCGGCGGCGAGCGGACGCAGGTCGCGCCTGGGATCGTAGGGCAGGTGATCGTGCACCAGCGGGTTGATGACCATCGCGCTGGGCGAGATCATCAGCACGCTGTAGCCGTCGGGCGGTGCCGTGAGGACGCTCTGCGTGGCGATGATGGTGTCGGCGCCAGGCCGGTTTTCCACCACGGCCGGCTGCCCCAGCAACTTGCCGGCGCGCTCCGCCACGAAGCGGGTTACGGTGTCGGAACCGCTGCCTTGCGTGAGCGGAACGACAAAGCGCAGCGGCCGCGAAGGGTAGCTGTCGGCGGCGCCGGCCAGTGCCGGCAGCAGTATGGCGAACGTTAGCCCAAGGCCCGCCAGCCAGGTGAGTCGTGCACGCTTCATGTTTGTCTCCTCCTGCGTTCTTGTGTCGTTCAGTTCTTGCCGTACAACGTGACCACGCAGGCGCCACCCAGTCCAAGGTTGTGCTGCAGGGCCAGCCGCGCGCCTTCCACCTGGCGCTGCTCCGCCGTGCCGCGCAACTGGTGCGTCAGCTCGAAGCACTGCGCCAGCCCGGTTGCGCCGAGCGGGTGTCCCTTCGACAGCAGCCCGCCGGACGGACCCACCACCACCTTGCCACCGTAGGTGTTGTCGCCGTCGCGCACGAATTTTTCCGCGCCGCCTTCCGGGCAGAAGCCGAGCGCTTCATAGCTGATGACTTCGTTCTGGGCGAAGCAGTCATGCAGCTCGCAGACATCGATATCCTCGGGGCCGACACCGGCCTTCTCATAGACCCGGTTGACTGCGGAGCGGGTCATATGCGTGCCGACGTAGTTCAGCATCGACGGCGGGTCGAACGAGGCGAGCGGATCCGTGGTGAGCGCCTGCGCCAGGATCTGCACGTCGGTGCGCAGGCCGTGCTTGCGGGCGAAGCGCTCCGAAACGAGGATGGCCGCCGCGCCGCCGCAGGTGGGCGGGCATGCCATCAGGCGGGTGAGCACGCCGGGCAACAGCGGGGTGTCGTTCAGCACGTCCTCGGTGGTCACCACCTTGCGGAACAGCGCCAGCGGATTGTTGGCAGCGTGGCGGCTGGCCTTGGCGCGCACCGCGGCAAAGGTCGCGAGGCTCGTGCCGTAGCGTTGCATGTGCTCGCGGCCGGCGCCGGCGAAGGTGCGCACCGCTTGCGGCAGATGGGCCATGTCGGCGGTCAGGCCATGCATGATGGGCTGGAAGCGGGCGCGCGTGACAGGACGGTCGTCCCAGTGCGATTTCAGCGCCCCGGCCTGCATCTGCTCGAAGCCGAGGGCCAGCACGCAGTCGGCGTCGCCGGTGGCGATTGCCTGGCGTGCCAGGTACAGCGCGGTCGAGCCGGTCGAGCAGTTGTTGTTGACGTTGACGATGGGGATGCCGGTCATGCCGACCTCGTACAGGGCGGTCTGGCCACACGTGGAATCGCCGTAGACGTAGCCGGCAAACGCCTGCTGCACGTCGCTGTAGGCAATGCCGGCGTCGGCCAGCGCGCGGCGTGCGGCCTCCGCGCCCATTTCGGTGTAGCTTGCGCACGCGCCCGGCTTGGCAAAGGGAATCATGCCGACGCCGGCAACCAGTACTTTTTCGCTCATGGTGATTGTTCCTCGGGAAAAATGATGAAATCAGAGCTTGCGCGAGATGAGATCGCGCAGGACCTCGCTGGTGCCGCCGAAGATGCGCGTCACGCGCATGTCGACGAACGAGCGTGCGATGGGGTATTCCAGCATGTAGCCGTATCCGCCGTGCAACTGCACCATCTCGTCGAGGCACTTCCACAGCGTCTCGGTGGCGAAGAGCTTGGCAATGGCTGCCTCCTGCAGCGTGAGCTTGCGCGCCATGTGCTGGCCGATGTAGTAGTCGATCATCGTGCGCACGGCGATGGCCTGTGCCTTGACGTCGGCCAGCTTGAACTTGGTGTTCTGGAAATCCCAGACGGTCTGGTTGAAGGCCTTGCGCGACTTGACATACTCCAGCGTCAACTCGAGCTGACGCTCCAGGCGGGCGGCACTGTAGACGCCGATGATCAGGCGCTCCTGGGGCAGCTCTTCCATCAGGTGGATGAAGCCGCTGTTCTCCACGCCGAGGAGGTTGCTCGCCGGCACCCGCACGTCATCGAAAAACAGCTCGGCGGTATCGGCCGCGTGCTGCCCGACCTTTTCCAGCTTGCGTCCACGGCGGAAGCCCGGGCGGTCGGCCTCGACCATGATCAGGCTCACTCCCTTGGCGCCGGCGCCCGGATCGGTCTTGCAGACCACGACGACCCAGTCGGCGGTCAGGCCGTTGGAGATGAAGGTCTTGCTGCCGTTGATGACCCATTCGTCGCCTTCGCGCACGGCCGTGGTGCGGATCGACTTGAGGTCGGAACCGGTGCCCGGCTCGGTCATGGCGATGGCGAGGATCTTCTCGCCCCGGCAGACGGGGGGCAGCCAGCGTTGCTTTTGCTCTTCCGTGCCAAGCCGGGCGATGTAGGGCGCGGTAATGTCGGAGTGAACCGAGAAACTCGGGCCCGACACGCTGGAGCGGTGGTACTCCTCGGCGAGCACCGCCGCGTGGCCGAAGTCACCGCCGCCGCCGCCATATTCCGTCGGGACAGTGACGCCCAGCAGCCCTTCGCGGCCAGCCTTCAGCCAGATGTCCCGGCCGGCCTGGCCGGCCTGGTCCCATTCCGCCTGGCGCGGGGCACACTCGCGTTCGAAGAAGCGGCGCGCAGTGGCGCGGAACATTTCATGGTCTTCGCGATAGACGCTGCGCTGGATCTCCACTGCAGACTCTCCCAATCCGGTTGGCGGCACCAGAGCGGCACCGCGATGAAGAGAGTGTGGACGGAGCGACGAAAAGAATCCCTACACCCGTGGTGTAGGAAGGCGTCCCGGCTTACCCCAGACGAGGCGCCTGCATCTCACGCAGCCGCGCCACGGCTTCATCGCGGCCGGTCACGCCGAGTTTGGCGTAGACATTGCGCAGGTGGTACTTCACCGTGTCGAGGGAAACATTGAGCACGCGGGCAATCTTCTTGTTCGGCATGGCCTGCGTGAGCAGCCCCAATACTTCGTTCTCACGGTCAGTGAGTGCGGCCAGTGTGCCGGGAAACGCGGGCCGTGGCGCCGTGGCGGGCTGGACGTCTCGCTCCGCCTCGTCGAGCAGTCGTTGCGCATAGAAGGCCAGGATGGGGTCGAGCGCAGGATCGTGGGCGACGTCTGCAATCGCTTCGGGAGCGCGCGGGGAGACGTCAAGCATGCTGCGAACGAGCCCAAGGCGATGACCGAGACGAAGCGCGGCCACCACATGGGTGCGTGCGGTCGCCGTGTTGAGCCGTCCGGCCTCGGCGATGGCCATCAGCATGTGCAGGCTTGCCACGCGACACCAGCGGCCGCCGGCTTCCGAAAGGCGGTGAAGCGGCGTGAGACGTGCCAGCGCCGCGTCGAAGTCATTCTGATGCAGGTGCATGGCGGTGGCAGCCAGATCGGCGCAGACACGCACTTCCCACGCCGTGCTGCGCGTGGCCTCCCGGTATCGGGTTGCCAGTGCCTCCAGGGCGCGCAATGCCGTGGCGCCATCGTGCATGTTCCCGGCTTCCAGATGGAACCTTACGCGCAGCCACCAGGCAGTGGCCAGCAAGCGGTCCGTCTGGCGACGTTGCGCGTAGCGTTCGAGCCGATCGAGGCAGGCGAGCGCTTCCTGGCGGCGTCCGGCCAGCCACCCGGCGCACGACAGTGTCTGCAGCGCGCGCAATACGGTGTCCGGAATGGAGATGCGCTCCAGCACATCGATGCGCCCGGCGAGCATCTGTGCCGCGGCGTCGAAGTCGTTCAGCTCGTACTGCGCCTCGCCCAGCAACGCTGCGGCCATGCATGCGACACCCGCGTAGGTGCGGCCCTGCTGCTCCGATTCGGCCAGCACGTCGCGCAGGATGCGCTCGGCCAGCAGGACTTCGCCTTCGGCAGCGTGCGTCATGCCCGCCATGCAGCGGCCCAGCAGGAGGCCGCGCGGCGCGCCGCCGCAGGGAGCGCCATCCTCGATCACCCGGCGTGCCTCGCCGTATTCGCCGCGATAGATGTGCATCCACGACAGGATGTTGCCGCGCCCGGTGAGCGTGAGATCGTCGGCGTCCCGGGGCACGCGGTGCAGCGTGGGCAAGAGGGCGGCGACGGCGTCGGGGTCATCGCGCACAAGCGCGATGCCGCCACGAAGGATGGCGAGCATGTAGGCCCGGCGCGCCCTGGACATCTCGGGCTGATCGGGCCACGCTTCCAGCCGCCGCAGGCTGCCTTCCAGGGCATCCGCTTCACCGGCGTACATGTGCAGGTAGGCCATCGCCAGTTCCAGGCGGAAGCGGGCGGCGATGGTGGCGGGCGGCAAGCGGCGCAGCAGCGTGGCAAGCTGGCTCAGTTCGCCAATCCTGAGCCGTTCGATGGCGCGCCGTTCCACCATGTCGGCCGCGGCTTCCAGGGCGCCCGCCCCAACGGCATGGGCTACCGCTTCTTCCACCAGTCCCTTTGCCGCAAACCAGTGCCAGGCGGCGGTGTGGATGGCCTCGCGCGCCTCCGCAGGCAGGTCCGCGGCGTGCGCATGCAGGACTTCGCGCAGCAGGGGATGCAGGCGATACCACGCGTCGTCGCCGGTGCCGTCACCGATACGGACCA
The DNA here is from genome assembly GCF_056397305.1 of Cupriavidus sp. 05N40. NCBI lineage: Bacteria > Pseudomonadati > Pseudomonadota > Betaproteobacteria > Burkholderiales > Burkholderiaceae > Cupriavidus > Cupriavidus sp. 05N40. The sequence continues at coordinate 17,886 of NZ_JBFTND010000106.1, read as the reverse complement.
GGAACAGCCCGTCCAGCGCGAGACCGGCAAGACGCCGGGCGATGTCCGGCCCGGTGTCGGGCGTGTCGAGCAGCGTCGCGCCAAGGGCGCCGCAGAAGCGGTCGCAGGCGGCCAGGCAGGTGAGCAGGTGGCGGTCGGCCGGGGCCAGTCGCACCAGCACCTCGCGCTCGAAATAGCTGGCAAAGCCTTCGGCGTCGCGCACATGGACCGGTACGTAGGCGCCGCCCTGCCGCGTCCGCATGTCCACCGCGAACAGTTGCAGGCCGGCGGGCCAGCCGTCTGTCAGCTCGTGGAGCCTGCTGGCATCCTGCGGGGTGACGGCGCCAAGCTGGTCAAGCAGGAATCGCGCTGACTCGGCTCCGGAAAAGCGCAGGTCACGCAGGTCGAAGCGCGCCGCCATCCCGCGCGCCTCCAGTCGGGCCAGCGACTGCGACACGGGTTCCGGCAGCGGCAGCCGTGAAGCCAGCGCGATATGCAATTGAGGCGGGGCATAGTCGAGCAGCCAGCGCAGTACGGCCAGCGCGCCCGGATCGCGCAGAACGTGGGCGTCGTCCAGCATCAGCACCAGTTCGCGGCGGTACATGGCAATGGCGCGTACTAGCGTGATCACGCAATGCTCGGCGGCGCCTGGCGTGCCGTCGCGGCCCGCGAGTAGCTGGGCATCGCTGACGAGGACTGGGTCCACCGCGGCCAGACTGGCGAGCAACGCATCGAAGAAGCTGACCGCATCGTCGTCATCGTGGGTCAGCGACAGCCATGCGACATCGTAGTCCAGTGACAGAAGCGACTGGCGCCAGGCGACCAGGCTGCTGGTCTTGGCGCTGCCCGCCGGCCCCTGGATTGTCACGCAACGCAGGCCGCGCGCCTCGGTCAGCCGCGCGGTGAGACGCGCACGCGGCATCAGGGGGCGGGCACTGCGCGGTGGCGTGAGCTTGCTTGGCGCAATGGGAGGCGGGACGGGAGCCGTCTGGGGCGGCGTGTCCGTCACGCATGCGGCTGGGGCCATGACAGAAAATCCTCGGGGAAAGCCGGACGGCGGTACGTGTTGCCCTGCGCGGGGCTGGGTGATTATAGGAACGGTCGGCCCCGGCCGGGGAAGCTCCTGCAGCATGCAACCCGATATGGGTGGGGAGATCAGGGAACATTGCCGGCAATACATCACAGGCTACAGGTGTCCGAAGACGGTTGCGTTCCGCGAGGCGCTGCCGCTATCCGGCGCGGGCAGATCTTGAAGCGTGAGCTGCGCGCCATTCTGATCCCATGATGCGGCGCACACACAGCGTTGGGGTTGAGGCGTCTAGCGCACCTGTCAGGCCGCGAATTCATCGGCCGATATCGCTTTCGTCCCGGTGCGACAAGCTTCGGCGGCGAGCGTAGTTCGCACTAGACTGAAGAACGCAGAACTGCCATCTGGGAAAAAATTCTTTGGGAGCGACCCTGCTGAGACGCACGACACGACGGCTGGCGCCTACCCGGAATGGCGCGCCGCCTCCGCCTCCGGAGTCCATCGACATCGCCCACGCGGAAGTCCGGTGCGTGCCTGCGCGATTACGCACGTTTGCCGGGTGCGTGCGCACCGCCATCGGCAGCCCGGCGTACCGTGACGCGTGGGCCGGCCTCCACGACGCCGCCGAAGTCGCCTGGATCACCGGTGACCAGCATGGCGCCTGAAACTCGCTACTCTGTCCGCCTGTTCGGCGAGTTCCATCTCGACGGCGCCGACGCGCCGATGCCTGACGCGAATTCTCCCCGCTTGCAGGCGCTGCTTGCCTATCTGATCTTGCATCGGGACGTGCCGCAGTCGCGCCAGCAGCTCGCCTTCCTGTTCTGGCCCGATTCCACGCAGGCGCAGGCACGCAACGCATTGCGTCAGCTCCTGTTTCATCTACGCAAGTCTTGGCCGCACGCAGCCAGTTTCGTCCACGCCGACGCGCAAATGGTGCGATGGTTGCCCGATTCCGCGTTCGATCTCGATGTTGCGCAGTTTCAGTCGGCCCTGGCCACCGCGGCGCGGGCCGCAAGCAACAACGACGCGGCCACCGAGGAGGAGTTCCTGGTGCGTGCCGCGGAACTGTATCGGGGCGACCTGCTAGCCAGTTGTTACGATGAATGGATCGCGCCGCAGCGCGAGCAGTTACGCGAAGCGTGCATCGCGGCGCTCGCGCGGCTCAGCCAGTTGAGCGAGGACAGGCGCGACTACGCCAAGGCGTTGAAGCACTCGCAGCAGTTGCAGCGGCTCGACCCGTTGCGCGAGCCCACCTATATGGCGTTGATGCGCCTGCATGCCCTGAATCACGATCATGCATCCGCGCTGCGCGCCTATCGCAACTGCGTTGAAACGTTCGCGCGCGAGCTGGGCATCGTGCCTGGTGAAGCCTTGCGCGCGGCCTATGCGCGTCTTGCTGCCCAGGCTGCGCCAACCCAGCGTCGACGCCCACGGGCCCCCATGCTATCGATGATCGGACGCCACGACGAATGGCGGCGGCTTCTCGAAGTGTGGCAGCGCGGCCAGCTTGGCGACAAGCAGTTCGCGCTGATCTCGGGCGAGGCCGGCATCGGCAAGTCGCGCCTGGCGGAGGAATTGCTCGTGCACCTTTCGGGCCAGGGCTTTACCACGGCGCACTCGCGCGCGTACGCGGCCGAGGGGCAGGTCGCGTTCGCGCCGGTCACCGGCTGGCTGCGCAGCCCCGCCTTGCACGAGGCGGCGCTGGCGCGCGCCGTGCTGGCGAAAGACGGGCCGTTGCTGCTGCTGCTCGACGATTTGCAATGGTGTGACACCGAGACGCTCGAATGGCTACGCTTCCTGATGCGCTTCGACGTGAGCGCGAAGCTCCTCGTTGTCGCTACGGCGCGGCATGAGGACATCACGCCATTGCACGCCGTGAGCCGGCTGCTTGACGCCTTGCGGCGCGACGACCAGCTCACGGAGATGCTGCTGGGCGCACTGGATGCCGCCGAAACGGCGAAGATCGCGGCGCAGATCATCAATCGGCCGCTGGCCGATGCGGAGGCAACCCGCCTGTTCGAGGAAAGCGAAGGCAACCCCTTGTTCACGGTCGAGATGATGCGCGCCCGGTTCGATACCGCGACGGCTGGCGGGACGCCGCACGGCCCGGTCGCGAAGTTGCCGCCCAAGGTGTACACGGTGATCTCGAACCGGCTGGCGCAACTGTCGCCCGCCGCGCGCGATATCGTCGGCGTCGCGGCGATCATCGGGCGCGCGTTCACCGCCGATGTGCTGGCCCAGGCGAGCGACGTGCGCGAGCATGCCCTCACGGGAGCGCTGGACGAACTCTGGCAGCGAGGCATCGTGCGCCAGCCGGACAGCGGGGGCCTTGCCTTTGATTTCAGCCACGACAAGATCCGTGACGTGGCGTACGCCGAGGTCAGTCCGCTACAACGCCGCGGCCTGCATCAGCGCGTGGCACGCGCGCTCGAACAGGCGCCGGGCGATGAACTCGACGCCGCAAGCGCGCAGATTGCCGCGCATTACGAGCAGGCCGGCCTGCCAACCGACTCGGCCGCTTTCTATCGGCGCGCGGCCGGCGTTGCGCAGAGCGTGTACGCCTATGACGATGCGATTGCGCTGTTGCAGCGCGGGCTGGCGCAAGCCGATCAGATCGTCGATCCGCAGGAGCGCGCCCGGCAGTCGCTGGCATTGCAACTCGACCTTGCGCCGCCGATCCGGATTTCCCGTGGCTGGGCGGCACCGGAGCTCGACACGCCGCTGCGGCGTGCTGTGGAGCTCAGCAAACAGGCGGGCGACCTCGGCCAGCAGGCGCGCGCCCAGGTCAGCCTTGCCTTCTTTCTCGTCGTCAGTGCGGAGCTTGCCCAGGCGCGGAGCCTGAGCGAGGAACTCATCGCGGGATTGGGCACGCCGGGGTGGGGTACCTACGCGTCGATGGCATGGACCAACGTCATGGGGAGCCTGATCCAGCAGGGTGACTGGGTCGCGGCGGAGCCAGCGTATCAAAGCGCGCTCGGCGCCTATGACGAAACCCAGCACGCCGAGCATGTGTCGATGATGGGCGGCAACTTCGGCGTGCTGGCGTCGGCGTGGTCGGCCCATGGATTCTGGTTCGGCGGGCTCGCCGATCAAGCCCTGCGGCGTGGGCGCGAAGCGCTGGAGGTGGCAGACCGGCTGGCACATCCGTTCTCCCAGGCGCTGGCGCTGTCTTATCTTGCAACGCAGCATGCCCTGCGCCGGGAGCACGGGCTCACGCTTCACTACGCCCGCCAGGCTCGTTCGATCGCCGCTCAGTACCACGTCGGCTACTACCTCGCCTGGGCTGACGTGCTGCTCGCCTGGGCCAATGCAAAGCAGGCGCCCGGCGCCGACGCCGTGGCGGCCATGCAGGTGGCGATCGAGGGCTTTCATGCCACCGGCGCGCGCCTGCGGCTGCCGCTGTATCTCGGCATGCTGGCGGAATGCCTGGGTGACGTGGGCGAGACTGAGGCCGCGCTTGCGGCGTTGGATCAGGCACTCGACCATGCGCAGCACACTGGCGAGCACTGGCTGGACGCGGAGCTCTATCGCCTGCGTGGCGAATTGCTGTTGCACCGCAGCGCCAACCTGGGCGAAGCCGAATCGTCGCTGATCAAGGCGGTCGAGATCGCTGCCGCCCAGCGGGCGCGCCCGCTCGAGCTGCGCGCCGCGCTGTCGCTGGCGGCGTTGCGCGAGCCACGGGAGGGTATCGGCGCGCGCCGGGTGGTCGAGTCGCCGCTCGCCCGGTTCACCGAAGGCTTCGACCAGCCTGACATCGTGCGGGCGCGCGCGTTACTGGCGCGTTAGTCATGGTCTGGCCGGTCCGGGCCAGCCGCGCCGGAGACTGGCGCATATAACGGCGCGCCTAACGCCCTCCAAACGCCGAGGTTGATACAACTCCTGCATACCAACCGGACAGGAGGCAACCATGGAAGGGGCTCTGAGTGAAACCGTCGCCACCGCGCTGAAGCCGCATTTCCGCGGGCAACTGATTCAGCCTGGCGATGCGGCCTATGAGCAGGCACGCGCGGTGTACAACGGCATGATCGACAAGCGTCCGGCACTGATCGCGCGCTGCACCGATGTCGCGGACGTCATTGCGGCGGTGAACGCCGCGCGCGACGGCGCAATGCTGCTGGCTGTGCGTGGCGGTGCGCACAATGGCGCGGGGCTCGGTACATGCGATGGCGGACTGGTGGTCGACCTCTCGCCGATGAAAGGCGTGTTTGTCGATCCGAAGCGCAACACCATCCGGGTTGGTGGCGGCTGCACCTGGGGTGACGTGGACCACGCCGCCAGCGCCTATGGACTGGCGACGCCGAGCGGCTTCATCTCGACCACGGGCGTAGGCGGGCTGACGCTCGGCGGGGGCATCGGCTACCTTAGCCGCGCCTACGGCCTGACGATCGATAACCTGCTCAGCGCCGAGGTCGTCCTGGCCGACGGGCGACTGGTCAACGCCAGCAGCGACGAGAACGCGGACCTGTTCTGGGCGCTGCGCGGCGGTGGCGGCAACTTCGGCGTGGTCACCTCGTTCGAGTTCAAGGCCCATCCCGTCGGCACGGTCTACGGCGGCCCGATGCTGTGGCCGATGGACCAGGCGCGAGCGTTGATGAAGTGGTGGCGCGATTTCATCCTGACGGCGCCGCAGGACATCAATGGCTGGTTCGGCTTTGTGACGGTGCCGCCCGGGCCGCCGTTCCCCGAGTCCGTGCACCTGCAGAAGATGTGCGCCGTGGTGTGGTGCTACACGGGCCCGCTCGATCAGGCCGAAGCGCGCTTCAAGCCGATTCGCGACGCCATGCCGCCGGCGGTGGATTTTGCCGGGCCCATTCCATGGCCGGTCTTGCAGAGCCTGTTCGACGCCCTGTATCCGCCTGGCCTGCAGTGGTACTGGAAAGCCGACTTCGTGAGCGACCTCAGCGACAAGGCCATCGACCTGCACATCAAGTACGGGCACCAGTTGCCGTCCATGCACTCGACCATGCACCTGTATCCCATCAACGGCGCGGCGCATCGCGCGGGCCCCGGTGACACCGCGTTCAGCTACCGCGATGCGAGCTTCGCCAGCGTGATCGTCGGCGTCGATCCCGACCCGGCCAACAACGACCGCATCGTGCAGTGGGCCAGGGACTACTGGCTGGCGTTGCATCCGCACTCGGCTGGCGGCGGCTACATCAACATGATGATGGACGAAGGCAACGACAACGTGAAGGCGGCCTATCGCGACAACTATGTGCGACTGGCGGAGATCAAGCGCAAGTACGACCCGGCAAACCTGTTCCGCGTGAACCAGAACATCAGGCCCGCCTGAGGGTGGGCCGAAGGTTGCGACTGCTGAAAGCATTGTGGGACTCGCCGCCCTGATTCCCGGCGACTCCCGCTCCCTTGCCTGCCGGAATCGCGAGGAGATGTTCATGAGCAAGCTGTTTTGCGCGGGGCTCGCAGCCCTGGCGCTTCTCGCTGCCTGCACTGACGCCGGGAGGAGCGTGGACTGTGCCGGCAGCATATCGATGGGTGGCGCGAGTGCGATGATGGATGATGTTGCCGCGGCTTTCCCGATGAACGGCGGGCAGTTTTCCCTCTATCTGATGCGATAGGCCAGGCCCCGCGGGAGGCCAATAAAGAAGGCGTGCCGACCACCGCGTGCCGACCACCGCGTGCCGACCACCGGTTATGCCTCGATGAATACCGATTCTCCCGCCATCCTGTCCGGCGTCTTCGACCGCCGGAATTTCGGCGACCTCCTGCTGGCGCAAGTGACGGGGCGCCTGCTGGCCGAGGCTTCTCATCATTCGCTGCGCTCGCCGCATTTATCCGGCTTTGCCGGTTGTCAACGCACCCAGGGCTTCGCACCCGATGCCACCGGGGCTCGATAGCATCGCGATCAGGAAATCCCGGAACACGCGCACCACTTCCGCGTGGGTCCTGCCCTGCAAGGTCTGGACTTCGATGCTGCGCTCGCTCATCGCCCGGTCCCGGATGGGAATGGCGCACAAGCCGCGTTCCTCCAGCAGCAGGCGCACCGAGACTTCGCTCGCCAGCGTGACGGCATCGTTGAGCCGCGCGAAGTTCAGCAGGGTCTCGACGTAGTTGCTGGTGAGTATCGGGTCGACCGTCACGCGCTGCCGGATGCAGGCGATGTCGAACACCTGGCGCACGGTGGTATCCGTGTCGGGCAGGGCCATCGGATAACCCTGCAGCTGGGACAAGGTGACCTGCCTGGACTTCGCCAGGGGATGGTCGGCGCGCATGATGGCAAGGCCGGGGGCCGGCTGGCGATGCTCCACCTTGACATCCTTCTGCCCGATACGGCTGTAGTTGAAGACCATGCCAATATCGCATTCGCCCTGGCGCACGCGGCGGGTGACTTCGGCCGGCGCATCCACCGAGAGCTGGAAGCGGATGCCGCGATACTTTGCGCGGAACGCCTCGATGACGCTCGGCAGGAACTGGATGGCGAAGCCTTCCGAGCTGGCGATGCGGACATGGCCGGAGCCCAGTCCTTGCAACGCCAGCACGTCGGCCACGACCCGTTCTGCCTCGAAGCTGGCCTTGCGGGCATGCGCGGCCAGCAGCTCGCCCGCGGCGCTGAGGACCATGCCCCGCGGCCGGCGCTCGAACAGGACCACCTCCAGGGCTTCCTCCAGGCCGGCAATCTGGCGGCTGACGGCGGAGCCCGCGACATTCAGGTGCGACGCCGCCTCGCTGATCGAGCCGCAACGGACCACTTCCAGGAAATAGCGCAGCGCAGTGCTCTGCAAGCGATGGGACTGGGGCACGGGTTCTCCGGCTGGATGGATGGGATTGCGCGGCTTGCACGGTTTGCGCGGTTTGCATGGTTTGCGAAAAAGGCAAACCAGGCATCTGAATTCTATGCTTTTCGCAATGTTTGCAAGGCACTAGGATTCAACGTCGCCGCCCGGGAAGGCACCCGGTGCGAGCGATTCGCGCAACGTTGGAAGGAATGCACAGACATGAGCCGAACACAAGCCGTCGAACTCGCGGCCCGCTACTTTGACGACGGCAGCTTCGAGCAGGTGCTCCGCCAACGCGTGGCGATGCGCACGGAAAGCCAGAATCCCGCCAGTGCCGCCATCCTTGCGGTCTACCTGACCGATGCGATCGGGCCGCAGCTCGATCGCCTTGGCTTCACGTGGAAGCTCGTCGACAACCCCGTCCCCGGCGGGGGGCCGTTCATGCTGGCGCACCGGCTGGAACCCGAGGCCGCCTTCACCATGCTGACCTACGGCCACGGCGATGTGGTGCGCGGGCAGGATGCGCAATGGCGGCCCGGGCTTGCCCCCTGGGAGGTGACGCTTGACGGTGACCGCTGGTATGGCCGCGGCACGGCCGACAACAAAGGCCAGCACACCATCAACCTGGCCGCGCTGGCCCAGGTGCTGGCGCTGCGCGAGGGCAGGCTCGGCTACAACGTCAAGATGATCCTCGAGATGGGGGAGGAAACCGGCTCGCCTGGCTTGCGGGAAGTGTGCGCAACGTACGCGGACGAACTGGCGGCGGACGTGTTCATCGCCTCGGACGGGCCGCGCGTGGCCGCCGGGCGGCCAACGATCTTCCTGGGGTCGCGCGGGTTCTGCAACTTCCGGCTTGCCGTCAACCTGCGCGAAGGCGCGCATCACTCCGGCAACTGGGGCGGCCTGCTGAGCAACGCCGGCACGCGGCTTGCGCATGCGATCGCCAGCGTGGTGGATGCCAAGGGCAGGGTGCTGGTGCGCGGGCTGTTGCCCGACGGGCTGCCGGACAACGTCCGGGCGGCACTGTGCACCATCGAGGTTGGTGGTGGCCCGGCCGATCCCGGGATCGATCCCGGCTGGGGCGAGCCCGGCTTGTCGCCTGCCGAACGCGTGTATGGATGGAACACGTTCGAAGTGCTGGCCTTCAAGACCGGGAATCCCGATGCCCCGGTGGGGGCGATTCCCGGCCATGCGTTCGCCCTGTGCCAGATCCGTTTTGTGGTGGGCAGCGACAGTGCCGGCTTCATGCACCACCTGCGCGAGCACCTGGACGCCCATGGCTTCCAGGATGTGGAGGTCCGGCCGGATGGCGAACCGATGCAGGCAACCCGCCTGGATCCGGACGATGCCTGGGTGCGGTGGGCCCTGGCGTCCGTGCAGCGCACCACGGGCGAGCCGCCGGCGTTGCTGCCGAACTTCGGCGGGTCGCTGCCCAACGATGTGTTTGCGCACGTGCTGGGCTTGCCCACGCTCTGGTTCCCGCATTCGTATCCCGCCTGCAGCCAGCATGCGCCCAACGAGCACCTGCTGGGTAGCGTGGCCAGGCAGGCGCTGCAGGTCATGGCGGGGGTGTTCTGGGATCTTGCCGAAGGCGGCGGCGCCATTGCCGGCAGCCGGCCGCGCGGCGCGTGAGGGGACGGCGGCGGCCGGTGCGCGCCTTGCCGCGCCCGTGGCGCTTCAGATCGGAAACTGCGTTGTCGACAGCACCTGCTTGAGCACCATGAACGAGCGGATCTGGCGGACCCCCGGCAGGTAAAGCAGCTGCTCCGCATGGAGGCGATTGAAGCTCTCGCTGTCCTTGGTGCGCAGCATCATGAAGTAGTCAAACTCACCCGTGACGACATGACACTCCATGCATCCCGACACCTTCTGGGCAGCCTTCTCGAACTCCGAGAAGGATTCCGGCGTGGAGCGGTCCAGCACCACGCCGATCATCACCAGCATGCCGGCGTCCAGCGCGGCCGGGTTCAGCAGCGCCACGATGCCGCGAATCAGGCCGAGTTCCTTGAGCCGCTCCACGCGACGCAGGCAGGCCGGCGGGCTCAGGCTGACCTTGGCCGCGAGTGCCACGTTCGAGATGGACGCGTCGCGCTGAAGTGCCCGCAGGATGGCTTTATCGGTGCGATCCAATGCCTCGGAAAGTGGCACGAGATGCTCGGATTTGGTGCGCAGTTTTGTTTCGTCCATGATGGTTTACAAAAAATAAAGCGACAAAAATCGGCTGTTGATATTTTTTATCGTGCACAAATATGGCTATTTTTGCAACCACGTTTCGTGCATTTTTTTCTAGGATTGAGTCCGTCGCAGCATCAACGAAAGGTGGTTCCACATGCCCGTGTTCTTCGCCAGCCTTGATGCATGGATTCCCGCCCCTGTCCCAGGAAAACCAGAAACCCAAGGAGTTGCCAGCATGAATCTCAAGCGCTTTCCCCGCCACCAACTGACGTTCGGCCCCACGCCCATCCAACCGCTCAAGCGCCTGAGCGCGCATCTCGGCGGCAAGGTCGACCTCTATGCCAAGCGCGAAGACTGCAACAGCGGCCTGGCGTTCGGCGGCAACAAGACGCGCAAGCTCGAGTACATCATTCCGGACGCGCTTGCCCAGGGCTGCGACACGCTCGTCTCCATCGGCGGCATCCAGTCGAACCAGACGCGCCAGGTGGCGGCCGTGGCGGCGCATCTCGGCCTGAAGTGCGTGCTGGTGCAGGAAGACTGGGTGAATTACTCCGATGCCGTCTATGACCGCGTTGGCAATATCCAGATGTCTCGCATCATGGGCGCGGACGTGCGCCTGGTCAGCGATGGCTTTGATATCGGGATCCGCAAGAGCTGGGAAGAGGCCATGGAAAGCGTGCGCCAGGCGGGCGGCAAGCCCTACCCGATTCCGGCGGGGTGTTCCGAGCACCCGCTGGGCGGCCTGGGTTTCGTGGGCTTCGCGGAAGAAGTGCGCGCGCAGGAAGCGGAACTCGGCTTCAAGTTCGACTACGTCGTGGTCTGCTCGGTGACCGGCAGCACGCAGGCCGGCATGGTGGTCGGCTTCGCCGCCGATGGCCGGGCCAACCGCGTGATCGGCATCGACGCATCGGCCAAGCCGGAGCAGACCCGGGCGCAGATCCTGCGCATTGCCAGGAACACCGCGCACCTGGTGGACCTGGGCCGCGATATCACCGACGACGACGTGGTGCTCGACACGCGCTACGGCGGGCCGGAGTATGGCTTGCCCTCCGAAGAGACGCTCGAAGCCATCCGGATGAGCGCCAAGTTCGAAGGCATGATGACCGACCCGGTCTACGAAGGGAAATCGATGCAGGGCATGATCGACCTGGTCCGCCGCGGCGAATTCCCGGAAGGCTCCAAGGTGCTCTACGCCCACYTGGGTGGCGCTCCGGCGCTGAGCGCCTACAGCTTCCTGTTCCGGAACGGCTGATCCGGCACGATGGCTGCACCCTGATGCCGGTGGTGCAACGCCGGCATCAGGGGGCGCTTGTCCGGCAAAGCCCCCGGTCTCGTCTTGCTCCCTGTCAGCTTCCTGTTTGCCCCCCGTTTGCCCCCCGTCGCTCAATCACAGGAGTAGCGCATGAACGTCGTTTCACGAAGCGTTTCGATGGCGGTGAAGGCGCTGTCGCTGTTGGGCATCGCCATGTGCGCCGCGCATGCGCAGCCCCAGGGATATCCCGCCAGGCCTGTCGTGCTGGTCGTGCCGTTTCCGCCGGGCGGGGCGGTAGACATCATGGGACGACTGGTTGGCAAGAAGCTGGGCGACCGCCTCGGCCAGCCCGTGGTCATCGAGAACCGCGCGGGCGCCGGCACCATCGTTGGCGCCGGCTATGTGGCAAAGGCCGCGCCCGACGGCTACACGCTGTTCATCAGTTCAGGCTCGACCTTCACGGTCAATCCCGCCATCAATGCGAATCTGCCATACGATCCGGTGAAAAGCTTCGAGCCGATCGGCCTGGTCGCGCGGGTGCCCTTGATCCTGCTGGCCAATCGCGATGTCCCGGTGGACAACCTCAAGCAGATGATGGCGACGGTGAAGGCCGCGCCGGGGAAATACGCCTACGGCTCGTTCGGCAATGGCACCACCGGCCATTTCGCGGGCGAGATGATCCTGGGCGCCACAGGCATGCAGCTCCAGCACATCCCCTACAAGGGTAGCGCCCCGGCCATTGCCGACCTGATCGGAGGCCAGATCCCCTTCTCGGTCGACACCATCGCGGCATCGCTTCCACATATCCGCAGCGGCAAGATCAAGGCGATCGCGGTCGCGGGCGCCAGGCGCGCGACGCTGCTGCCGGAGGTGCCCACCGTCGCGGAAACCGGCTTCCCGGGCTTCGATGCGGATTCATGGGTGGCGATCGCGGCCCCGCGCGGCTTGCCGCCCGATGTCAGGTCACGGCTGGAGAAGGCCCTGGCGCAGACCATGAAAGACCACGAGATCCAGGAAAAACTGGTGGCCAACGGCCTGGAGCCCTCCTATGCAACGCCGGAGCAGGTCAGCGCCATGATCGACAAGGACCTGCCGCGCATGCGGGCCATTGCCCAGAAGGCTGGCATCCAGGCAAATTGAGCCGGGCGGTTGCCGGCGGGAGGGTTTGAAGATGGCATCTCGTAACCGATTCGGCGCCATCCTGGCGAGCGCTCCGATTGTGCAGGCGGATCCGCAGGAGCTGCAGGAGTGGTGCGACGCGCTCGATGGCGTGTTGTCGGCCTGGGGCCCGGAGCAGGGCAGGGAGCGCGCCTGCGCCATCCTGGATGCGTTGCTGGCGCATGCCGGCAAGCATCGGTTGCAGTGGCGGCCGGAACAGGCCACGCCGTACCTGAACACGATCCCGGTCGAAGCGCAACCGGCCTATCCCGGCGACCTGGCGATGGAGCGGCGCCTGTCGGCGATCCTGCGCTGGAACGCGCTTGCCATGGTGGTGCGCGCCAACCAGGCGCATGGCGAGCTCGGCGGCCACATCGCGAGCTATGCCTCGGCGGCAGACCTGTTCGAGGTGGGTTATCAGCATTTCTTCCGCGGCCCCGGTGCCGCGCAAGGCGGGGACCTCGTCTTTTTCCAGCCGCATTCGGCGCCCGGCGTCTATGCGCGTGCTTTCCTGGAAGGCCGGCTGGACGAAGCGTCGCTGTGCCACTACCGGCAAGAGATCGTTGCAGAAGGCAAAGGGATTCGCGGCCTGAGTTCTTACCCGCATCCATACCTGATGCCGGACTTCTGGCAGTTTCCGACCGGGTCGATGGGCATCGGCCCGCTCAACGCCATCTACCAGGCGCGTTTCATGCGCTACCTGGAAAACCGGGGCTTGAAAGCGACCAGCGAGCGCCGGGTCTGGGGCTTCTTCGGCGATGGCGAAATGGACGAGCCGGAGTCGATCGCAGCACTGACGCTAGCCGCCCGGGAAAAGCTGGATAACTGCACGTTCGTCATCAACTGCAATCTCCAGCGCCTGGACGGGCCGGTGCGCGGCAACGGGCGCATTGTCGATGAGCTCGAGGCCTTGTTCGCGGGGGCAGGATGGCATGTCGTCAAGTGCTTGTGGGGGTCGGAGTGGGACGCGCTGCTGGCGCGTGACCACGATCACGCCATCAGCCGCGCGTTCGCGCAGACCGTGGATGGAGAATTCCAGACGCTCTCGGCCAACGATGGCGCGTTCAATCGCGAGAACTTCTTCAGCAAGACGCCGGCGCTGCGCGCGCTGGTGGCGCATCTGTCCAACGACGAGATCGACCGCCTGCGCCGGGGCGGGCACGATCCGGTGAAGATCTACGCGGCATTTGCCGACGCCGCCAGGCGCAACGGGCGTCCCTGCGTGGTACTGGCCAAGACCATGAAAGGCTACGGCATGGGCGCCATCGCGCAAGGCCGGATGACCACGCACCAGCAAAAGAAGCTCGGCCCCGAGGATCTGCTCGCGTTCAGGGACCGCTTCCAGTTGCCGCTGACCGACGAACAGGTGGCCCAGGCCGCGTTCTACCGCCCGGCGCAGGACAGCCCCGAGATTCGCTACCTGCAAGCCAGGCGCGCCGCCCTCGGCGGCTATCTTCCCGCGCGCCATCCCGGCGCCGGCCCGTTGCCGGTGCCCGGGCTGGACAAGACCGCCGCGTTCGCCCTGCATGCCAATGGCAAGGCCATGAGCTCCACCATGGCGCTGGTGCGGTACCTCGGCGCCTTGCTCAAGGATCCTGTGCTGGGCCCGCGGATCGTCCCGATCGTCGCCGACGAAGCGCGGACGTTCGGCATGGCGAACCTGTTCCGCCAGGTCGGCATCTACGCGCCGTTCGGCCAGCTTTACCAGCCGGAGGATTCGGCATCGATGCTGTCGTACCGGGAGGTCAAGGATGGGCAGATACTGGAGGAGGGCATCACGGAGGCCGGCGCGCTGTCGTCGTGGACGGCGGCGGCCACCAGCTATTCCACGCATGGCGTCACGATGCTGCCGTTCTATATCTACTACAGCATGTTCGGCTTCCAGCGCGTGGGTGACCTGATCTGGGCCGCCGCCGACCAGCGCGCACGCGGGTTCCTGATCGGCGCCACCTCGGGGCGCACCACCCTGGGCGGCGAGGGCCTGCAGCACCAGGACGGCACGAGCCACCTGGCGGCATCGACCATTCCCAACTGCCGCGCCTACGATCCGGCCTTTGCGGGGGAACTGGCGGTCATCGTCGACCATGGCATGCGGCGCATGGCCAGCGAACAGGCCGACGAGTTCTATTACGTCACCGTCACCAATGAAAGCGTCGAGAACCCGAGCCTGCCAGCCGACGCGCATGAAGGCGTGGTGCGGGGCATGTACCTGCTGCGGCGTGGCGCAGCGTTCGACCACCGCGTGCAGTTGTTCGGCAGCGGGGCAATCATGGGCGAAGTCCTGAAGGCGGCGCGCCTGCTCGAGCAGGTGCATGGCATTGCCGCCGATGTCTGGAGCGTGACCAGCTATATCGAGCTGGCGCGCGAAGGGGTGGAACGCGAACGCCTGTGGCGCCATGGCACCATTGCCGCAGTCGATAGCTGGTTCGGGCGGCAGCTCGGGGCGGGCAGCGGTCCGATCGTCGCCGCGACCGACTATGTCCGCGCGCTGCCGGAGCTGGTGCGTGCCTTCGTGCCGCCGGGGCGCCGCTATGTGACGCTGGGCACCGATGGCTTCGGGCGAAGCGATTCGCGGGCGGCGCTGCGCCGCTATTTCGAGGTCGATGCCGCGGCCATCGTCCAGGCCAGCCTGGCGGCGATGGCGGAGATCGTCGCGGGGGAGCTGGCTCGCGAGAAGCAGCACCTGGCTGACGTGATTTCCCTGGCGTCGATCTAGCTATCGACCACGCCGGCCTTGCGCTCGGCCTCGCCCCTGGGCGGGCGACGGTCAGGCCGTCATCACCGTGACTTCGCCATGCGCCGTGAAGGCGCTCAACTGGTCCGGGGTCACGGCATCGTCGGTGATCAGCGTCCATGCGCGCTCCAGCGGCGTCCAGTGCTGCTGGCTGGCCCGCCCGACCTTGTCGGCGGTGACCAGCACGAACACCTGCGCCGACTGCCTGACCACGCATTCCTTCAGGTAGGCCTGGTCCGCCGAGGCTTCGCACAGGCCGTTGCTCGCCACCACGCCGTCCGCGCCGAGAAAGGCCTTGTCCACGCTGATCCGGCTCAGCGACAGCTGGGCCAGCGGCCCCAGGGTGCTCATGCTGGAGGGCCGCACGTCGCCGCCGACCAGCGTCACCGGCAGGCCGCTCGCRGCCAGCGCCGCGACCACCAGCAGGTTGTTGGTCACCACCTGCACGGCCTTGCCGGGGAGATGGCGCGCCAGCGCCGCGGTGGTGGTGCCGCCATCGAGGAACACGGTGTCGCCATCGGCGATCAGGGTGCAGGCCACGCGGGCAATGGCGTCCTTCTGTTCGCGGCCGCTCACGCGCCGCTCCTCCAGCGGGGCCTCGGGCTCGTGGGAGCCCACTGCCGCCGCGCCGCCATAGGTGCGCAGGATGCGGCGGTCGGACGCGAGCGCGCGCAGGTCGCGCCGCACGGTGGCCTCGGACATGCCGAAGTGCTCGCACAGCGTGGCGACATCGGTCATGCCGCTCAGCACGGCCTGGTGCATTGCCTCGCGGCGCTTGGTCACTTTCATGTCTGCTGGTCCTGGGACGGTGTCAGGGCGCATGCCAGGGTGCGGCATGCAACGAGCGCTAAATGTAGCAAAGAATGCCACGCATCTGGCGCTTGCCCGCCCGGCCCGTCAGCCGCGCACCCAGGACTCGTCCACCGTCACGTACTTGATGCGCTGGCGGAAGTACGTGAAGGCGATATGCAGCGCGCCGTCCGCACCCTGCACGATGGACGGGTAGGAGTACTCCCGGTTGCGCTGGTCGGCGGAGTTGTTGGTCATRCAGAAGCCGTCGCCGATCTCCAGGTTGCGGCGGCGGCGCCAGGTCTTGCCGCCGTCCTCGGAGATGGCCAGCGACATCGGCGCGCGCGGCGCGCCCCAGAACGCAGCGCCGCGCGCCGACGCCGGCTGGTCGCGCAGCTCGCCGCTGTCTTCGGAGTCTTCGATGTCGTCGTACAGCGACGTGCGCCGCCCGGTGCTGTGGGAGGCGTCGCTTTCGTTGTAGACCAGCGCCAGGTGCCCGTTGCGCAGCGCCACGAACTGGATCGACGAGTTGTTGTTCGGCAGCGCCGTGGGTTGCGGCGCGCTCCAGTCGCGGCCGTCGCGCGAGCGGCTGGCGTAGACCGTGTCCGCCCAGCGGCTGCGATACAGCGCCAGCAGGCTGCCGTCGGCCAGCGTCTGCACGTTCATGTGCACGCAGCCGACGCTGTCGGGCACCGTGTGCTCCTGCCAGGTCAGGCCCTGGTCGCTGGAGACCATGACCGCGCTGATGTCGTCGTTGCCGACCCAGCGCTCTCCTGGCCTGGTGCGGCACAGGAACACCGGGCACGCCCAGGCGCCGTCGGGCAACACCACGAGCGGCTGGCGCACGAAGGTCCCGGCATGGTCGAACAGGGTGTCGATCGGCCCCCAGGTGAGGCCGCCATCGCTGGAGATGCGGCGGCGCACGATGGCCGTGTTCTGGTGGCCGGACAACTGCGCCGTGTAGATCAGCCACAACTGGCCCTGTGGCGTGCTGAACAGCACGGGGTTCTGCTCGGAGCGGGTGGGGTCATCGGACAGCTTGACGGCCGGCAGCCACGCGTCGCCGCCGGCGGGCAGCCGCGACATGTAGATGGACACGTCGGGGATACCTTCCTGCGTGCCGCCGAACCACACGCACAGCAGGTCGCCGTTGGGCAGGACATGCAGGTTGGCGGCATGGTTCTGCACGCAGGGCGTGGGCAGGTAGGCTTCGCGGCGGCTGGCGTCGGTGTGCGCGGGATACACGTGCGGGTCGAAGGCGATTTGCACTGCGTCGCTGGCGGGGGCCGGTTGGGTGCTGGTCATGTCTTGTCTCTTGAAATCGGGTTGATTCAGTGCGCGGCGTGCTTGGCCGGTGCGCCGCCGGCCGGCGTGCCGCTGGCGGGCGTGCTGGACCGGAAGCACAGCTTGTCGACCACCAGCACCAGCGCCGGCGTCACCAGCGCGATGTACATGTTGTCGATGCCGAACGGATTGCCCAGCAGGTACCACGCCGTGGTGGCCACCGCCGCCGCAATCAGGCCGCTGACCGCGCCGCGGTTGCTGCCGAAGAACGGCAGGTAGATACCGATCAGCGCCACGATGGACACCGACAGGCGCAGCGCGCGGGTGAAGAACGACAGCGCCAGGATCTGCGGCACGAACAGCACGAACACCAGTGGCAGGACGCCCACAGCCAGCGAGATCCAGCGCGTGGCGCGCAATTCCTGCTCGGGAGTCGGCTGGTAGCGCGGCACGTAGAAGTCCTTGACGACCAGCGACGCGATGGCCAGCGCCACCGTGCAGACGCTCACGAAGATCGATGCCACCAGCGAGGTGGTCACCACGCCCGCCAGCAGCGGGTGCATGTGCTCGAGGAAGACCGGCAGCGCATACAGGCTCTTGATGTTCGGGTACAGGAACTTCGCCGCCACGCCGATGAAGCCGAGCGCGATCGAGATCGGCACGCAGAGCGCCGCCGCGATCAGCGAGGCCTGGCGCGCGGCAGCCGGGCTCTTGGTCGAGGAGATGGCCTGGATGATGAACTGGGTGGAGA